>DASXNJ010000078.1:0-6769 GCA_036495145.1 Puia sp. | reverse complement strand
TGTCGAAAATTGTCATTTGGTAAATGCATTCCAGCCCTGGGCTGTAATATCAAATTTGTTTCCACCCTTCGTAAGGATTTTCCTGCCTTCTTCGGGATCTGTCATATAACCGATTATGCTGATATTTTCATTTAAAACCAGTTTATTATACTCTTCCGGATGTACCGTGAACAGCAATTCATAATCTTCTCCTCCACTCAGGGCACAGGCCGTGGGGTCCAGTTCGAATTTATAAGCTGCATTACGGGTTTCATCGGCAATCGGAATTTTTTCTTCATACAATAAACATCCCAGATTGCTCTGCTTGCAGATATGCAGGATTTCGGAGCTTAATCCATCACTGATATCCATCATGGCCGTTGGCACGATTTCCTCCTTTTCAAAAAACTCGATCGTCTTTTTGGCCGCTTCTGGTTTGAGCATACGGCCTATAACGTATTTTTCGCCTTCAAGGTCTGGCTTGATGTTGGAATTTTCCAGAAAAATCTTTTTTTCCCTTTCCAAAAAAACGAGCCCCAGATAAGCTGCTCCCAGATCGCCACTGCAACATAACAGGTCGCCTTTTTGAGCAGTGGAGCGTTGCACAAATTTATCGGGAGCCACTTCACCGATGGCGGTAATGGAGATAATAAATCCCTTCTGGGAGGAAGAAGTATCCCCACCTACCAGGTCTACGCCATATTTTTCACAGGCGGCATACACTCCCTCATAAAATTCATCCAGAGCCTCCAGACTGAACCGGTTACTAAAACCCAACGAAATCAGGAGCTGGGTAGGCGTGGCATTCATCGCATATATGTCACTAAGATTGACAATCACTGATTTATAGCCCAAATGAAGAAGAGGAGTATAAATCAGGTCAAAATGAATATTTTCGATCAATAAGTCTGTTGTCAGTACGGTTTGCTTTCCAAAATGATCGATCACCGCAGCATCATCGCCCACGCCAAGGATGCTGGACGCGTTTTTTATTTCAATATTTTTTGTAAGGTGATCTATAAGCCCGAATTCACCCAATGAAGAGATTTCAGTGCGGGGTTCCATAATTATATTTTTTTCATAGAATGATTCATTTCTTCCCAACAGGTACGGGATCTCCCGCAATCCATTTCAATAATTCGGCGTGTATTTTACCATTGGTTGCCGCTATCTGGGGTTGATAAGGTGAGTAAGGTTTCCCGCTAAAATCGGTAACTTTTCCACCGGCCTCCAGGACAATTAAAAATCCCGCCGCACTGTCCCAGGCTTGCAGTTTATGCTCATAAAATCCATCAAATCTGCCGGCAGCTACCCAACATAGATCCATCGCAGCAGATCCAAGTCGCCGAACCGGCACCCCCATCCTGATAAGGCGGGAAAAGACATCCAGTGGTCCATTGGATTCATCTAGATAAGAATAAGGAAATCCGGTGACGAGACAGGATTTTTCCACTTTGGTCTCATTCGACACGTGAATGGTTTTTTCATTTAATGTAGCTCCGTACCCTTTTTGTGCAAAATAAAACTCGTCAAAAAAGGGATTATAGACAGCCCCCATCAGCATTTCTCCATCCTGTTCCAGGCCAATGGAAACGCAACAAATCGGTAAACCGTGGGCGAAATTAACTGTACCGTCCAGGGGATCAACGATCCATTTATATGGTGAGTCGGTTGGCATATCGCCCGATTCCTCGCTTAATATATAGTGATCGGGAAAATCATTCCGGATAATATCCATGATGGCTTTTTCTGCCGCATGGTCAGCTTCTGTTACGAGATTGTTGACCCCTTCTTTGTTCGAAATCTTAAATTCGCCTCCGTAATATTGCTTTAGAATGCTGCCAGCCCGCTCGGCCGCTTTAATAAGAGTGGTTTTTAACATGGTGCAAAGATAATTATGATTTTATCAGTCGTCATCGTCAGTTACAATGTTAAATATTTTCTGGAGCAATGTCTTTCTTCATTAAAAAAGGCGATTGAAGGGATTTCATTTCCCAATGGCAGTACAGAAGTATATATTATTGATAATGCATCTTCAGATGGAAGTCCCGATTTTCTCGAACCTTTATTTCCGGAGTTTCATTTCATCCGGAACGAAGAGAATAGCGGTTTCGCAAAAGCAAATAATCTGGTATTGCAGCAATGCAGTGGAGAGCTCGTTCTTTTTCTGAATCCGGATTGCATTCTGGCAGAAGATAGTCTTGAAATATGCATTGCTTTTTTCAGAGACCACAAGGACGCCGGTGCACTGGGCGTTCGAATGATTGACGGAGCCGGAAGGTATCTAAGGGAATCCAAACGGGGTTTCCCCTTTCCCGCATCCTCTTTTTTTAAGATGACCGGCTTTACGCAACTATTTCCGCGATCAAAAACCTTTTCTTCATATTATATGGGCCATCTGAATGAACATCATACACAGGTAATCGATGTTTTATCCGGCGCTTTTATGATGGTAAAAAAATCTGTCCTGGACCAGACAGGAGGGTTTGACGAACAGTTTTTTATGTACGCTGAAGACATTGACCTGAGCTATCGCATCTCGAAAACAGGTTTCAAAAATTATTATTTGCCCGATACAACCATCATTCACTTTAAAGGAGAAAGCACGCAAAAAGATATTCGTTATGTAAAAATGTTTTATTCTGCGATGCAATTATTCATGAAAAAACATTTTGCCAGTTCCGGCGTGCCTCTTCGTTTATTAATCCTGAACATCGGATTGCGTTTGCGGCAGTCCCTGGCCTTTATCTTTTTACCATTTAAAAAAAAGAACCCGATTTCAAAATCCGGAACTCCGTTTTTTATAAAAGGGAGTCCGGATATAAAGGAAATATTGAAACAACGACTCAGTGCCCGTCATTTTCCTGTTTCAGAAAAAGAAAAAAATGATGATGCCATTATTTTTTGTGAAGACAAGTCTTTCTTATGGAAAACAATCATCGCCAGGATCAGAAATGAACCGGAAAGCCACTTGTATTACTTCCATGGGGCGGGAACACATGCCCTGGTTGGAAGTCACTCAGAAGAAAAACCGGGACAGATTTTTGAATTATGAAATAGATTCATTTTATTTCGAAAGTCAGAACTTTACAAAATCAATCAATAGGGTATGCCGAATTTAAATGATATAAAAAACCTGCTGCAGAACAACAAGATCACTGAGTTTGTAAAGCTGAATAAACTTTCTTCGCGGGATATTATTGATTTCGCAAACCGGTATACCAATTGGGCAGGAAAGCTTTTTCAGCATATTGATATAAAACATGCCGCCAGGGATTTTAAATTTCTGCGTAAGAAAAAGCAGGAAATTATTATCAAATCCCTGCCTGATGAAAAGGCCGCTGAATTGCTGAATGCACTCCAGCCGGATGATCGAACTGCCTTCTTGGGTTTATTGCCTGGCAATGCCGTCAAGGAATTATTGAAAATTCTGGATCCCGAAACGAGAGCGGAAACTTTGAAACTTCTGGGATATCCGGAAGGTTCTGTCGGTCGACTGATGACACCGGACTATCTGGCGATCAAAGCATCTGATACGGTGCAACAGGTTCTTAGTATTATTAGAACCCGCGGGCAGGCTGCAGAGACATTGAATTTTCTTTTTGTTGTAGATGACAACGGGGTTTTAATAGATGATATCAATATCAAGGAGTTTTTAGTAGTGGACCCATCCACACCGGTTGAAAAATTAATGGATCATCAGTTCATTGCGCTGCCGGTGAACGCAGCCCAGACAGAAACGATTGCCATTTTTAAAAATAACAGTCGTTTTGCGCTGCCGGTTATAAATGAATCCGGCGTTTTGCTTGGCATTGTTACTTCGGATGATGTACTACGCTTATCTGAAAAAGAAAACACAAGGGAAATTCAAAGAATCGGGGGTTCCGAAGCATTGGAAGAACCTTATACGACCATTTCCTTTGGTCATCTGGTAAAAAAACGTGCGGGCTGGCTTGTCATTCTGTTTCTGGGAGAAATGCTAACGGCTACGGCCATGGGTTTTTTTGAAGGGGAGATCAGCAAAGCTGTTGTGTTGGCCCTTTTTATTCCATTGATTATTTCAAGTGGCGGAAACTCGGGATCACAGGCTTCGTCTATTATTATCCGGGCGATGGCCCTGGGTGAAATAAAATTCCGCGACTGGCTTTATGTTATGCGGAAAGAAATATTCTCGGGCATTGTGCTTGGCACCATCCTGGGTCTGGTAGGTTTTTTAAGAATCTTTCTCTGGCAGCAGTTTCATATATATAATTATGGAGAACACTATCTCCTGGTCGCATTAACAGTCGCTTTTTCACTGCTTGGAGTCGTTTTATGGGGCACCCTTTCCGGTTCGATGTTGCCAATACTACTCAAAAAACTAGGCGCAGATCCGGCGGCATCTTCTGCGCCATTTGTAGCGACGCTTGTGGATGTGACCGGCCTGATCATTTATTTCACCGTAGCGGTTGTGATTATGCGCGGAACCTTGCTTTAAGCGTGCGGCTTAAAGCAAGTGTGGAGGTTTGGAAGACTGGAAGTGGAATATAATTATCCCACTCCTTTGCCGACTTTTTGTTCTTAAAACTGAACGTGTTTCAAGCTAATAAATTGAGAAGAGATGTACGTAAAGAGTTTTAGGCTTGGGGCTTTGAGCCCTGAACTTTAAATACGGGAACGGTACTACAAGGCTCTCCATACATAATGGATTTGGCGACCGGCCTTAGCAATTTCGTTATTTCGAGATAGGCAAAATCACCGATTGGTTTATCGCCGCAACCTTTTACAACAATTCTTTTGTCTTTGTATTCCTTCGGGTCGATCTCCTGGATACGATTCGTTAAGATCTGTCTCAGAACAGCTGCTTCATCACCCATGATCACCTCTGTGGCTACAGGTTGGAGATAACTGGTGACAAGCATATAAGCCCACACGGGAATCACAGCATCTGCCGAACAAAAAACACCAACGATTTTATCTTTATATTCTGACCAGTCGGTTGTGGTAAGAGCGGCACGAAAATCCTTTTCTTTCAAAATCAGTTCCATAAAAAGAAAGGGCTTCAGGTCAAAAATCTGAATATTTTCCGGGGGGAAAAAGGTTTCCAGATCCAGTGTAATCAGCGCACTTTGGCTTACTTTATTTATAATTTCTTCCTGCATCACATGCAAAGATAATTAAAAGCTTTTTAAGCCTAAAGCCCAATGCTTAAAGCCTAAAACTCATAAATGATTTGATTTGGAAATTATAAATGACATAAGCCTCCCGTCGTCTTTCGGGCTCGGGACTCCGGAAGTAAATCCTGGATTTGCTTTGAGCCTTGAGCTTTAGGCTTTAAAGAAATTTTCCCCGATCGTCTTCGATTTTTGCATTCTTCTTCAGTGCATCGGTTCCTGAACGCTGAATAAGATTTTCCTGGGACTGTAACATCGATTGCCTGGCCTGCTCCGGATCTACGTTATAATTTGCCTTTGCACTTACATTATCGACTTTCAGAACGAACACACCCTCATTACCGCCTACTGGGGACGAAATTGGTTTTCCCGTCAACTGCTTATCGAATGCATACCCAACCACTTTGGCTTCGGGTCCGACGTTTGGTATGTATGGAGAAGAAAACTGGAGGCTGTCTACGTGACTGACCGGCTGGGAAAAACTGGTTGCTACAGCTTCCAGCGTTGCAGAAGCTCCGATTTTGCCTGAAATGATCTCAGCCTTTTTCTGGTTCCTCAAAATGGGTTCGATCATGGGTCTCGCTTTTGCCAGACTAACTATGCCCTTATGATTAATATCATTCACGAGCACTACAACATATTTATCTCCAACAGAAAAAGATTCTGATACCTCTCCCTGCTTAGCGCCATAGGCCCAGCGTACCAGTGACCGGCTTGAGCCAAGTCCCTGTATATTAAAATTCGTGGGTTGAATATCAGGAGCTGTAATCACATGCAGGTTTTGTTTTTTTGCGGATGCGTCGAAGGAGGCCTTATCGCGATTTTCTCCAGCAAACTGGCTGGCAAGACCAGAAGCATTTTGATCTGTCTCCTGACTCGGTTCTATACGGCGTGAAAAATAGGCAATCTTATAGGCAGGTTCAAAATTTTTCTGATCCATGATTTCTATTAGATGGTATCCGAACTGTGTCTTTACGATCTTTATTTCTCCCTTCTTACCATTAAATGTAAAATCTCCAAATTCCTTTACCATCTGGCCCTGGCCAAAATATCCGAGATCGCCGCCTTTGATCCGGCTGCCTTCATCCTCAGAAAGATGAAATGCCAGGCTGTCAAATTTTTGACCCTTATCCAGCAGGGTTTTTATACTGTCAATTTTCTTTTTTGCCGAACTGTCATCCATCTTTGGCTGGTTCGTTTTTGGATCATTCAACGCCACGAGAATATGACGTGCACGAACTGAGTCAGGAAGTGTTTTTATATCCATGATCCTGGCCAGTACAAAATTACTTCCGTCGAGATAAGGACCCACAACAGCGCCTACCGGCAATAGCGTGAGTGAATCTTTTCTTGCCCCGGTTAGTTTTGATTTTGGAGTAAATGTTTCAGAGAAATTTGTCTCGGTTCCGTTTTTGGTCAGGAAAGATTCTACATCTGTTGTAGTTGTAAACTCGGGTCTCAGTGTTTGAACCTGTTGGAAGATGGTGGCGCTGTCGGCAGCTGTTGGTGCTGCGCTGAAACTGATATAAGTAATGGTGCGGGATTCTTCCTGCGGAAATTGATTTTTATGATCATCCAGATAAGCCTGAATATCAGCGTCAGAAATTTTTATAGTGCTGTCTGAAATCGTCTGATAG
>DASXNJ010000077.1:0-5882 GCA_036495145.1 Puia sp. | reverse complement strand
AGATTAGCCTTTTCCGAACTGAATTATTCTGGTATAGGCACGTAGAAAACAGAAAAGTTGAATGGCCCTACCGCACCTTATTAAATACGTTTACACGAATGGAACCGATGAAGTTATTCGCCGGGGTAAGAAGATTCACGCTATAGGCTACGTTGAACTGATAGAATATGATGAACTCTTCGAAACCGTAACCTTCCGGATCAAGGATGACAGTTATTCCACCTATTACAAAGTTTTTGTTCAGAAATTCCGCGACGCGAAAACACTTTCCGTTCGATGCAGTTGCCCTTATAATCTGGGAGATATCTGCCGCCATGAAGCAGCTGCGCTGATTCAGTTACAGGAGTTACTGGACCGGAATATGCTAAAGGCAGAGGAAATACAGTACGATCAGTCGCACACCGTCATCAAGATGAAGTCGATTGACATGAAAACCCTGCGTTTACTTTGTTCCCGGGAAGTGTACGAAGAGGCAGGGAAATATTTACAATCAAAAAAAGCAAACATATTACTGGCAGCTGATGAAACCGTCAAGGCCAGTGTTGAAATTGACGGTGTAAAATATCCGGTCGTCATCAGGAAAAATGAAGAGAGAAATTTTGACACCAGTTCCACCTATCCTGATACTGATCATCCGCTTTGCCTTCCCAAAGTGATTTTGTTTCTTCAGTTGTTGCAGGCCCATGGTTCTTACTATTTTGACAGTATCCGTAACTGGGATAAAGAGAAGAACAAACTGCTCGAAGCGTACGGTTACTCACTCAACGATGATCTCAAGGGCAGATTTGAATTCTCTTATAAAGACGGTAAGCCCTTCCTTCGCGTACTGGATACCAGCATCAAAAGAGTGAATCCGGCTGCATTATCCAGACCAAAACCTGAGATTGAAAGCGAGGTTGCTGAAGAAGTGATGGAACCGGAACAAAAAGTCAGTTCGGTTCAGCGGCTCGGCGTTGTATTTAATTTTAACCACGAGTCGTATCCTGGTTTTCTGCTGGACGCCATCAGTGGTGAAAGCAATGAACAACAAACTGCCTACGTTGGAAAGATCGAGAAACTTGAACTGGCAAAGTTTGTAAATACAGAAAAATTAAACGAGGCTGACCGGCAACTGGTCTTTTCCCTTCGGAAAACCCAGGAACAGGAAGTAAACAAATATCTCAACCGCAATTCGCCTTTCAGCGGAATGTGGGAGAATATTATTCATACTGAAGGAGAAGAACTGCCTGACGATACCAAGGCACTCATCATAGAATACCTGCATCCGCGTTATCGTAAACTGTTTACCGAACTTTCTGAAAATCCATTTATCTTTTTCCTCAATGGACATAAACCGTTCAAAACTTCCAACCTTCAGACGGTGAATCTGTCGCCCGATCCTGTAAGTCCGTCTTTCAAAGTTTCGGTCAATAAAAACAATATTGAAATCAAGGCTTATACCCGCATCACGGGACAGGCGATTGATCTCACACAAAATAAATGCGGCAGCCAGGTCATACTCTTTATAAATAATTGCCTCTATCTCTGGGACAAACCGGAGGACATTGCAGTCATTTCAAAATTTACTGATGGCCGGATGACCATTTCCAAATCGAACTGGTCCGAACAGCTTCGAAATTTTGTAATTCCGCTTCAGAAAGAATATCATGTTGAGTTTGAAAATGATCTGATCCGCGAAGTGAAGAGCGGAGATCCGGATAGAAAAGTACTTCTTCAGGAAAAAGGCGATTACCTTTTATTCCAGCCTGTTTTTTCATATAAAGGCTTTGAAACAACATCCATCGGGAAAGATCAGCTCCTGGTACCTGATGGCGATAAAGTGCTGCTGATCCAGCGAAATAAGGAAAAAGAAGCTGCTTTCATAACACAACTTCAATCACTTCATTCGCAGTTTATACAGCCTCAGGGCTCATCCGGTCTGGCTTTGCGAGGAAACGATGTGTTAAAGAATAACTGGTTTTTCCTTTTTATGGACGCCATGCAGGAAATGAAAGTAACGGTGCATGGGTTTGAAGCATTGAAAAATTTCCGCTTTAATACGTCACGTCCTCAAACGAAAATTCATATCAGCAGCAGTACCGACTGGTTTGACGCCCGGGTGGATATCATATTTGGCGACCAGAAAGTATCGATAGCCGATGTAAAAAAAGCGCTGGCGAACAAGCAGCAATTTGTTCCGCTGACGGACGGCACCCTGGGTGTCCTGCCGGATGAATGGGTGAAAAGGTATGCACTTCTCTTTCGTGTGGGCGAAGGAAAAAGTAACGAACTCCGTTTATCACGTTATCACCTGAGTGTTATTGATGAACTATATGAAAACCGGAATGAAGAAGAGCTGATCATCCATCTGGAGAAGAAATATGAACAGCTCAAAGAATTTAAAAAAATCAAGGAAATAGATCCGCCGGCCCACCTGCTGCACACGCTGCGGCCTTATCAGATTCACGGATTTCACTGGCTTAATTATCTGCATGAAGTAAACTGGGGTGGTATCCTTGCCGACGACATGGGGTTGGGTAAAACCATCCAGGCACTTTCTTTCCTTCACCATTATAAAGTACACTACGGCCACCTACGCGCTCTGGTCGTTTGTCCGACCACCCTGATATTCAACTGGGAAAATGAAATTAAGAAATTCGCGCCGGGGCTGACCTACCGCATTCACCATGGCGGCGAACGATTGAGAAACAAAGAAGCGTTAAACGATTTTGAAGTCATCATCACCACCTACGGTACGCTTCGAAGTGATATAAAACTGCTCATGGATATGCCTTTGGATTATGTTGTACTGGACGAATCCCAGGCCATAAAGAATCCTGCCAGCAAAGTGACAAAAGCAGCCTGCCTGCTCCGGGCAAAGCATCGCCTGTGCATGAGTGGCACGCCGCTTCAGAATAACACATTCGACATCTTCGCACAAATGAACTTTCTCAATCCGGGGATGTTGGGAAGTATCGAGTTTTTCCGGCAGGAGTTTGCGATACCGATTGATAAATTTGGTGAGCCCGACCGGAAGGATCACCTGAGAAAACTACTTTTCCCTTTTATACTACGCAGAACAAAAGAACAGGTTGCAAAAGATCTTCCGGAGAAAACAGAAACGATCCTGTTTTGTGAAATGGAAGAAGAACAACGTAAAGTATATGATGCTTACCGGAATGATTACAGGGATAAAATCCTGGGAACCATTGAATCACAGGGTATACAGAAATCACAATTAACCATTTTGCAGGGTCTGATGAAACTCCGTCAGATATGTGATTCCCCGGCAATATTGAATGAAACCGACAAATATCCCAACCATTCAATCAAGCTCGATGAACTGGCGAGGGAAATTTCAGAAAATATTGGTAATCACAAAGCTCTGGTCTTCTCCCAGTTTTTGGGTATGCTCGCCCTTATCAGGCAGAAACTCATTGAACTCGAAATACCTTTTGCATATTTCGACGGAAGCACAACTGCAACAGACCGCGAAAAAGCCATTCGCGAATTCCAGGATAACGACAGCTGCCGTGTTTTCCTGATCTCATTGAAAGCCGGGGGCGTAGGTCTAAACCTGACCGCGGCGGACTATGTCTATATCGTCGATCCATGGTGGAACCCCGCTGTTGAACAGCAGGCTATCGACCGGACGCACCGTATCGGGCAAACCAAGAATATCTTCGCCTACCGTATGATTTGTAAAGACAGTATTGAAGATAAAATTCTTCAACTTCAGGACCGCAAGCGTCTGTTGGCAAAGGACCTGATCGCCGATGATGACGGATTTGTGAAGAGTCTTTCCCGCGAAGATGTAGAATATCTGTTTAGTTAAGCCTGAAACTCAAAGTCTAACGCAACCATTTTAACCGTGTATCAAACCGGGAAAACCGTATTTTTCCTATTGCATTTCACTGTTTTTTATCATATTTTGGTTCCCAAATCCAAAGCTATGAGAAGCATATTGATAACTCTTGCTCTGTTGCTGAATGCAACGTGGCTTTTCTCACAGGACGATGTTTTTTCCAACAAGACAAATGTTGCACTAGAAAAAGTAATTCGCGATTATCCAAACCGCTTTCATAATATCCGTGGTGACATGATTGCGCAGCACGCGCAGGTGGTTGAGTACAAGTCGACGATTTCCGTTCCCGGCGCCAGTTACTGCAGTATCCGGAAGTTTAATGTGGCCAATAATGAAGTATACGACTGGAACTGTACAACATTCAATTCGCCTAACTTTATGCAGGCCCGGGCAAAATTTAAGGAAATCTATGATCAGATAGAAAATACCATCATCAAAATAGATGGACAAAAGCCTTTTATCATTAATGCACAATATCTCACGCCTACCGAATTGCATAATATGAATTCGATCAGTTTCGAATTGCTCCCGGCAGTAAATGAAATGAAAAACCTGAAAATCGATCTTACCCTGGAGAAAGAATCAAATATCTGGAAGGTAAAACTGAGCGTTTATGAAGGTGATCGCAAGTTAAGCGCGTTGACAGCGGCGGTGCAATAACTGAAAACGGTCAAACCAGTAAAACATATTCCCGTAATACCGTTTCAATTTCCTCCATTTTAAATGGTTTGGACACATAATTATTCATTCCTGAATCCAAACAACGTTCCTTATCTCCTTTCATCGCATCTGCGGTCAGTGCAATGATTGGAATTCTTGACTGCGCCGTCTGCATCTTTCTTATAATACGCGTCGTAGTATATCCATCCATCTCTGGCATATTCACATCCATAAATATCAACACCGGATCGTAATGAGGTAACGCTTCGATTACTTCTTTTCCATTCTGCATCTGGATCACATCAAACCCCATTCTCTTCAGCACTTCTGATATCAATAACATATTAATCGGATCATCATCCACGACCATAATGCTGGCTGCCTGTGTAATTTTTTCAATGGAATCAAAGGAAGGATGCAGAGAATCATTCTGCATATTCTTTTCAAATAGTGATAACAAAGTGCTGTTGAGTTCGTGCAATTTTACCGGTTTGGAAATAAACTTATTGATGCCGGATTTATCCGCTTCATGCTGATAAAGATTTTTCTCCAGCGAAGAAAGCATCAGAATGAATGGCTGACAGGCTCCTGGAATTGAAGTTTTGATTTCTTTTACGAGATTGATACCATCCATGCCAGGCATATGATGGTCGGTGATGATTAAATCAAAAGGTTCGCCGGTGGCCGAGGCTGATGCGATTTTCAATAATGCGTCCGGTCCATTGCTCGCGGTTTCAGAATATATCTGAAAATACCCCAGCGTTTCTTCCATCAGTTGAAGATTCGTAAGATTATCATCCACTACAAGTACTTTTTTAAGCAGGGGTTTTGGCTGAATCTGGATCTCGGGCTGATCATTCGCGATCTCAAGTGGCATACAGAGGGAAAACGAGCTCCCTTTCCCCGCTTCGCTTTCAACAGTCAGGGTCCCGTGCATGAGTTCAGCCAGGCTTTTCGAAATCGCAAGACCCAATCCTGTGCCACCGTATTTTCTGGTAGTTGAATTATCCGCCTGAGTAAAACTTTCAAATATCTTTTGAAGCTTGTCACCAGGAATACCAATGCCGGTGTCCTTTACCTCGATAATAAAATTCAGATACTTTTTGTCTTCATGGAAAAAGTAATCTCCCTGTTTTCTGATCGAAACGAATATTTCGCCTTCTTTTGTAAACTTGATTGCATTACCCAGTAAGTTCACAATGATTTGCCGGATACGCACCGGATCACCCATCAGTTGGGAAGGGATGTCGTAATCGACACGATAAAGCATTTCGAGTTTTTTTTCAAAAGCTTTCAGAGTCAGTATGTCGATTGTTTCTTCCACGAGTTCATCCAGCTTGAACAAGGTATTATCGATCAGCAGTTTGCCGGCTTCGAT
>DASXNJ010000076.1:0-3503 GCA_036495145.1 Puia sp. | reverse complement strand
TTTTTATAATCCTGTCCGGGTACTCAAAAATCTGACACAAACTATGGCACGTTACACAGGTCCCAAGACAAAAATTTCCCGGAAATTCGGTGAACCGATTTTAGGGAATGGTAAATGGTTAACAAAAACCAGCAATCCTCCGGGTCAGCATGGCGCAACCAAAAAGCGTAAAACGCTCGGAGAATATGCAATTCAGTTAAAAGAAAAGCAAAAAGCAAAATACACTTATGGAGTGCTTGAACGGCAATTCCGTAAGACTTTTGATGAGGCTTCCAGAAAAAAAGGTGTGACAGGTGAAAATCTGATTCGTCTGTTAGAATCAAGACTGGATAATACTGTTTATCGTTTGGGAATTGCTATTTCACGTCCGGGAGCACGTCAGTTGGTTTCCCATAAACACATAACTGTAAACGGTGAAGTGGTAAATGTTCCCTCTTTCCAGTTAAAACCCGGAGACGTTATTGGTTTAAAAGAGACTTCTCAGGCAAATGCAGGAATTACCAGTGCTGCCAAGGGGAAAAATAACAGGATCAACTGGCTTGACTGGAATGAAAATGAAATGAAAGGAACATTTATATCTTATCCTGAAAGGGAAAGTATTCCGGAGAATATCAAAGAACAACTGATCGTGGAATTGTATAGTAAATAAACGTAAGCATTCATCATTCGTAAATCGAAAATTTAAATATGGCCATTTTAAATTTCCAGAAACCAGACAAAATCATACTTCAAAAAGCAACTGATTTCGAAGCACAATTCGAATTCAAGCCTTTGGAGCCAGGTTACGGTGTGACCATAGGTAATGCACTCCGCAGGGTATTACTTAATTCTTTGGAAGGATACGCGATCATCGGTGTGAAAATCGAGGGTGCCGATCATGAATTCGCCACTTTAAAAGGTGTTACGGAAGACGTGGTTGAAATTATTCTGAATCTGAAACAGGTTCGTTTCAAGAAGAAAGTGGACCACGAAGTGGCTCAGGAAAAAATAACACTGAGTCTTAAAAATAAAACTGAATTCACTGCAGCAACTATTGGCGAAGCATTGCCGAGCTTTGAGGTAATGAATCCGGGATTGCTTATTTGTACCATGGATGCGTCAGCCCGCGTGGATATTGAGATCACGATTGGTAAAGGCCGTGGTTACGTACCTGCCGAAGATAATAAGCCAAAAGATGCAGTGTTTGGCTACATTCCTACTGATGCCATATTTACACCGATAAAAAACGTGCGGTATTCAATTGAGAATACCCGTGTGGAACAGAGAACAGATTTCGAAAAACTGTTGATGGAAGTCTCTACAGACGGAACCATTCATCCGGAAGAAGCAGTTAAACAGGCTTCCCGCATCCTGATACAGCATCTGATGATTATCACCGATGAAAACATCACTTTCGACAATAAGGAAGAGAAGAAAGAAGATCTGGTTGACGAACAAACTTTGCAGTTACGCAAGGTTTTGAAGACACCGTTGGAGGACCTCGATCTTTCTGTGAGGGCTTTTAATTGTCTGAAAGCAGCGAAGATCAATAGTTTGAGCGAATTGGTCACTTATGAACAGGAAGACCTTATGAAATTCCGCAACTTCGGCCAGAAATCATTGGCAGAAATTGAACAGGTCTTGCATGAAAGAGGCCTTCATTTTGGAATGGACCTGAGTAAGCTGAAATTAGATGATGAATAAATTTTCAAAAATTATCCTGTAATTCCTGACACGGTACAGGGTCTAAAACAAAAGTCATGCGTCACGGAGACAAAATCAACAACCTGGGCAGAACATCTTCGCACAGGAAAGCGCTGCTTAGCAACCTGGCTGTACAATTGATCCAGCATAAAAGGATCGTCACTACACTGGCCAAAGCAAAAGTGCTCAGAACTTATATAGAGCCGTTGATTACAAAATCAAAGGAAAATACAACTCATCAAAGAAGAGTCGTATTCAGCTATTTGCAGGATAAGGAAGCAATTACTGAACTTTTTGATACTGTGGCTGCGAAAATTGCCGGCCGCCCGGGTGGTTATACCAGAATTATTAAACTGGGAACAAGAACAGGGGATGCTGCTGAAACCGCAATGATCGAACTGGTGGATTTTAACGAAATCTATGGCAAAGGTAAGGGCGAGGTAAAAGAAACATCGAAGAAGACCCGTCGCGCTGGCAGTAAAAAGAAAGCTGACCCTGCGTCTGCAGATACCGCTGCAAAAACAGAATCCAAAATAGAAAAAACAGCTGAATAAATTTCGTCCTTGGAGATAAAATCAAAAAAAAGCAGTCCCCACAATGAGGGCTGCTTTTTTTTTGTCCAAAAAGGTGGAACAGAATGTTAACAAAATCCTCACTCACATGCTCACTTACTCCTATACTCTGATACTAATATTCGTTTTCTTTGCAAAATATTTCCAAATATGACAACAGCTTCACACCGACCTGCAATTCTTGTTTTGGCAGATGGAACTTTTCACTATGGTCAGGCTTTCGGAAAAAAGGGCACAACCTCCGGCGAAATCTGTTTCAATACCGGAATGACCGGATATCAGGAAGTATTTACTGATCCAAGTTATTATGGCCAGGTGCTGATCATGAATAGTGCTCATATAGGGAACTATGGAGTGAAAGATGCCGATGTGGAATCAGACAATGTAAAAATTCGCGGACTGATCGGACGAAATCTGGAAGAACAATTTTCACGGATTCAGGCCAAGGGTTCGCTGGACGATTATTTGAAGGCAAACCAGATCGTTTGTATTGAAGGCGTCGATACCAGGGCCCTCGTTACCCACGTTCGTCAGAAAGGAGCGATGAATTGTATTATATCCTCTGAGACATTGGATTTACATGAGTTGAAAGAAAGACTGGCGGATGTGCCGCAGATGGATGGTCTTGAACTGGCTTCAGCCGTTTCAACTGAAGAAACTTATGAGGCTGGTGACCCCAATTCGGATCTCCGAATAGCGGTACTGGACTATGGGGTTAAAAAAAATATAGTGCAGTGCATGATCGATCGCGGTGCATTTGTAAAAGTGTTCCCGGCCAAAACAGATCTAAATACCCTGAAGCAATTCAGACCTTCCGGTTATTTTCTTTCAAATGGGCCAGGTGATCCCGCAGCAATGAATTATGCAGTAGAAACAGTCAAAAATATATTAAAGGAGGAAAAACCATTATTTGGTATTTGCCTGGGTCATCAATTGCTTGCCCTGGCCAAGGGAATACCAACTTTTAAGATGCATCATGGACACCGGGGCCTGAATCATCCGGTAAAGAACCTGGTGACAGGTAAATGCGAAATCACAACACAAAATCACGGATTTGGTATAGATCCGGTTTCAGTTAGAAAGAATAATGAAGTCGAAATAACCCATGTAAATCTGAATGATCTTTCGATTGAAGGGATACGATTGAAAAATAAACCTGTGTTTTCAGTTCAATATCACCCCGAAGCAACCCCTGGTCCGCACGATAGCCGGTATCTTTTTGATGAGTTCATAAAACTCATCCGGAAG
>DASXNJ010000075.1:0-2188 GCA_036495145.1 Puia sp. | reverse complement strand
TCCGTTATATTATATTGCAAATTCAGGTAACAGGAAAAACCATGCATCCTGATATGACAGCTATAACTGACTATAACGAGTTGTTTAAAACCTTTTCTTCAATCAAAATCGGTGTGATCGGCGATATGATGCTCGATACTTACTGGTGGGGAAATGTTGAAAGAATTTCTCCCGAAGCACCAGTTCCTGTAGTAACGGTAGACCGGAAAGAATATCGCATCGGTGGTGCCGGTAACGTAGCTCTTAATCTGGCTTCGCTGGGCACACCTGTTTCTGTTTTTTCTGTATTGGGCAACGATGATGATGGGCAGATACTGTCGGGGCTTATGAATGAAAAAAGGATTGATACAGGTTATTTATTGAATTCAGACAGCCGGATTACCACAAACAAAATGCGTGTCATCAGCCGCAATCAGCAGATGATGCGGTTGGATTCTGAATCTGTACAGCCTTTGACTGCAGCACAGGAAGAAAAACTTATCGCTGCTGTGGATCGATTTATAAATGAACAATCACCCGCCGCGATCATATTTGAAGATTATAATAAAGGGGTGCTGACTGAAAAAGTGATCGGCGAAGTCATTGGCATTTGTAAGCGCAGATCAGTGATTACCGCAGTTGATCCCAAAAGAAAATATTTCTTTGAATACAAGGGAGTGGATATTTTTAAACCTAATCTGAAAGAAGCCAGAGAGGCCCTGAATCTTTTGATTGAAGAAGTGAATATTAATACACTTGTCCATATACATCAGAAACTCAAGGCTCAGCTGAATCACGCAATCTCCTTTATCACATTGTCAGAAAAGGGGGTGTTTTATGATGATGGCCGTGAGTCACATATTGTACCATCGCATATTCGCAACGTAGCTGATGTGTCTGGAGCCGGCGATACGGTAATCGCAGTTGCAACCCTTATATATGCATTGACGAGGAATACCGCGCTAATGGCGGAAATTGCAAATCTGGCCGGAGGCCTTGTTTGTGAAGAGGTCGGAACAGTAGCCATAGATAAGTCCCTTCTTTTAAAAGAGTGTCAGCGTTTACTGGTTGATAAATAGCGGTTTTGTTTTTGAAACAAGAGAATATCGTTATGAAAAAGTATGCTGTTATTGTAGCCGCCGGATCGGGAGCACGAATGGGAAGTGCTCTGCCGAAGCAGTTTCTGTTAATTCACAATAAACCCATCCTTTGGTACACACTCCACACCTTTCTGAAATCATACAAGGACATACAAATCATACTTGTTTTGCCGGAAGAATATTACGATACGGGACTGACGATCTGTGCGGAAATAAATGCAATCCATCCCATCCAGACAATCACTGGTGGTAATACCCGATTTCATTCGGTCCAAAAAGGCCTTTCACTGATCCGGGAACAATCGATTGTTTTCATTCATGATGCTGTGCGTTGTTTACTCACTCCATCCCTGATCCATCATTGTTTTGAGGAAGCTCAGAAATTTGGTTCGGCTGTGCCTTGCGTGGACGCTAAAGATAGTGTCCGTCTCATTCATGCAACTGGACATAAATCGATTAAGAGATCAGATATTAAACTGGTTCAAACACCGCAGACATTTCAAAGTGCCATTTTACTTCCTGCCTATCAGGCGAACTATCATGAGGATTTTACGGATGATGCCTCTGTAGTGGAGGCATCCGGTTACGAAGTACACCTGGTAGATGGTGAACAGAATAATATCAAAATAACCACACCGCTGGATCTTGCCATTGCGGACGAATTACTGGATCTTCCACAGTTTCCTGTTTAGGGAATCCGACATCAGATAAGAATAATGACCCTCCAGAAATTTTTTCCAGACAGGATAAAATATTTTGTCATCCTGATAATTCCAGGAATCAGAACAGTCCAGTATAAAAGTTGTCTTATGCTTTTGCAAATCGTTCAGGACATCATTTAATAAAGAAGGATCATTGTCCCAATTGATTTGTGAATTACCAAAAAAATGATAGTTCCATTTTGAAGGAGAAAGAATGCCGTACTTGTTATATAGATAGATTAGATAGGTGTCATCAAAAACATAGAGTTGATAATCAGACAGATTTTGTTTATCGAGAAAATCAATTTCAGGCAACCCGGCTGCCTCTGTAGGTTGATTTTTCCCGGATAGTTTTTCAGCGGCCGTTCTCAATGTACCAAGGAACAATGTGCAGCAAAGCATAATCAT
>DASXNJ010000074.1:0-7033 GCA_036495145.1 Puia sp. | reverse complement strand
ATCTCCTCCGAAAAAGTAATCGGCTGAGCCCGGATTTGTAACAGTACTTGCTGTAAAATCCATGTTCAGGGCTGAATCCAGTTTAGCCAGCAATGACGCATAAATATCCTGGCCATTATCGAATTTGGGTTGCAGATTAGTAGCACCCTGCAAAGCATCCGTATAGGGTACCTGATCATATAAATCCACCAGCACCTGATAAGAATATACTTTCAATACGGTAGCCATCAGATAATAGTTCCAGTCGCCTGTCGATTTTGCTTTTTGCAGAATCAGTTCCAGATCATTCAGGGCACCGGTATAAAGTTGGTTATAACCAGTACTCAGGTCTGTACTCGTTACATTGTAGGAATCGAAATTTCTATACTGCGAGGAAGAAACATCTTCAGTCGTATATTCCGACCATAACATGCCAATGATGGCAAACTCTCCGCCGATGGCGGCGGCAGCCGAAATGGACGCAGCCGGAAATAACAATTGAGGTGTTGCCTGATCTGTGGACGGATTGTTCGGATCGTGATTGATATCCAGTACTTTTTTGCATCCCGTAACAACAAATATTGCTGCGACAGAAAGTACTGCGATGATTTTATTCCATTTCATTGAAAACCGGTTGAATGATTAAAATATTTTTACAGATTAAAAATTTGCTTTTAATGAGAAACCGAATTGCATGGTCGTAGGTCCTGTTGGAGAATATTCTCCAAATTCACTCTGTAAATCATTACCCAGGTTGGAAACTTCCGGATCGATATAAGCATTTCCCTTGGGCAGCCACAGAATTACATTCCTGCCATAAATTGAAAGCATCAGATTGTTCGCATGGATAGGTGTCGCCCATTTCGATGGTAACGTATACGAGAGCGTGATATCCCTCAACTTCAGGAAAGACCGGTCGATCAGCCTCATCGGGTAAGCGATGGCCTTGTTGTTATTGGTATAAAAATAACTATCGAACACACTTTCTGCGATCTCGGTTTTGTTTTCAACGTATACCGGTTTCCCGTCCGTGCCGGTCACTTGGTTTACTGAATTCGGAACCACGAATGGTTTGCGGTCGTTATAGGTCGTTATGGCTGCATTTCCTGAAAACATGAATATATCGGCAGTGGAACTATAGAAACTACCGCCCTTTCTGTAGTCCAGAGAGAAACTGAACTGCCAGTTCTTGTAACTGAAAGAGTTTATTAAACCCATTGAGAAATCGCGTTGTGAAGTTCCGATATCCTGCTTATCAGGGTTCACGACAGGAAATCCGGTATTCGCATCGACCACGATTTTTCCGTCTGGTGAATATAGAGGTGCAGGACTATAAAATACGCCCACTGGTTTGCCCGGAAACAAATCATATTCCATTCCACCTGTCAGCCCGTCTGTCTGCAACTGGATTTTATTCAAACCATTGGACAGACTAACCACGTCGCTCAGATTCTTGGAAAAAATAAAATTCAAATTCCAGGTAAAGTCCCTCGTCTGGACGGGCACAGCATTAAAAGTCAATTCGATTCCTTTGTTACGAACCACACCCACATTTTCAATCAGACCACTATAACCCGTAGATGGCGAAATAGGCACGTTGAATATCTGACCATCCGTTTCCTTGTTATATAAGGTCACATCAAGTCCGATACGATTACTGAACATTTTTGCTTCAAGACCCACTTCCACTTCTTTGGTGATGATGGGTTTCAAATTCGCGTTTCCGATATTGGGCGTCGTGGTAAATCCGTTGATGCCGGCAATAGGAAATGTAATTTGACCATAGGGGATGCCGGTAGTGGCTGGAATATTACCCTGGGTGATCGTATTATAAACCTGATATGGCTGTGCATCCGCACCCGTCTGACCATATGCGAATCTGAATTTCAGCAGGGAGATCTTGCTTTCTTTCAAATCGAAGGTTTGTGAAGCCAGCCAGGATAAACTTGCTCCCGGATAGAAAAAGCTGTTATTATCAAGGGGTAATGTGCTGGACCAGTCGTTACGCGCACTCCCTGTTAAAAAGAGCTGGTCCTTATATCCCAGCGTGGCAGTCGCATACACTCCAATCAATCTTTTTTCAGTTAAACTGTTTGCGCCTGTAGCAGGACTGTTGGAGTTGGATAAATTATAAAAGAAAGGAATGGTAAGTCCCTGGATGGCTGAAGTCAGATTCGTCACTTTTGCCTGGTAAAAACTTGTTCCGGCCAACGCGTCCAGCGAAAAATCAGAATTCAACTGCCTGGTATATTTCACTATAAAATCCGCGTTGATCAAACCATTGTAGTCGGTCTGCTGCTGATATGATCCGAGATCGGGTTGTCTGGCAGAACCGGAAGGATTATTGCCGGAATTCCAGCTTCCGGGCGACGGTGCATTCACCGCGTTCCATAACGAAGTATTAATATTGGTAAAGTCACCACCAATTCTGAATTCGGCTGAAAGGTCAGGTGTAAATTTATAGGACATGTCGACCTTTCCGAAGAACCGGTCTGAATTTGACTCGCTGCCGTTTTGAGTCAGATCATAATAAGGATTTTCAGCGAAGGGGGTAAAATAATTGTCTGTATTCATGTACTGATTATTATACAGACTCAGATCGCGGATCTTGATATCGACCGGAATCTGGAGTATATTATTAAACAGATCATTTCCCAGTCCGCCTAAAGAAAATTTAGCGGGTGTGGTCTGGTGCCGGTTTATATAATTCACCGAAAAATTAATCGCGAAATTGTCAAACGTGCTGTTGACCCGGAAGCTGAAATTATTTCTTTGCAGCTGATCATAATTACCCGGCAGAATTCCGTTGCTGGAAATATTTCCATAGGAGAAATAATAATTTGTCTTTTCATTTCCACCGGAAATGGAAAGTGTATTATTGGCTTCTGTTCCCACATCGTAAAAATCCCGGATATTGTTATCCTGGAAAGCAAATGGTTTCACCAATTGGGAATTTTTTACTGTCGCGCCCCAGGGAGTCATTTTTCCGTCGAGTGCCGGTCCCCAGCTTCCATTTTGTGTAATATCCGAAACACCTCCCCAACCCTGTCCGAATTGTTTCTGTTCATCAGGCAATTTGCCAACGACCGACCAGTTGAATGAACTGTTGAAACCGATTTGAATTTTTCCCGCTTTCCCTTTTTTTGTTGTTATCAGGATTGCGCCGTTTTTTGCTACTGAACCATACAGAGAAGAAGCCGAAGTTCCTTTCAGTACGGTAATGCTTTCGATATCATTCGGATTAATATCCGTCATTCCATTTCCAAAATCCTGCAAAGCAGGTCCGTTACCACCGGCTCCTCCTGTATTAATACTGAAATCGCTTAAAGGAACTCCATCAATTACATACAGCGGCTGATTATTACCGCCCCCTATTACACCAAATCCTCTCAGGACTACTTTCGTGGAACCACCCGGTGTTCCGCTCACGCTGGAAATATCCGCTCCGGCGACCTTTCCCTGCAATCCATCCAGCATACTCACCGGAGAAACCTTATTTATGATTTCGGAATTGAAGGTTTGTGTTGCGTAGCCGACTTTCGCCTTGCTTTTACTCTGTCCCAATGCAACGACCACCACCTCATTCAAAGCGGCCTGACCTGGCTGTAGTATCAGATCGTTTCCGCTCAGCGTGTTCAGATAAAATTCTTTTTGCGTGTATGATGCCGCCGACACTACCAGGGTCCTGCCCGGTGCGGCCTTGATTTTAAAAGAGCCATCTGCCTCCGCAACGGTTGAAATCTTTGTTCCTTTTACAGTAATCGTGGCGAAGGATACCGGTTCTCCCCTCGGATTTGTGATCCTGCCTGTTGCTATATCATTTTGCGCTATTGCAGAAAATGATATAAAACTTAAAAATGCTACCAGTAAATTTCTCATAAGCAGTCTTTTACATTTTAACCTTTAATAGAACGCTGGTCGATCGCAGAAATAGAAAATAATTCGGAATAGATTTAGGAAACCGCCATTTGTTAAGACAGCTTGTTCCGGTGAATTGCTGTACTCACTGAAGGGTGATATTCTTCATCCATTTTTTTTTCATGCTGAACCAATATTTTTCGATACTGAACTATATTATCTGATGCTGAATTATTTTTTATTTTGCTTAAATACATAGCTCAACTGTTAATTTTTCAGAAAGGCCTTAGTCGTTAAATAATTTATTTTATGTATGATGAACCTCGTATTGATTCATCCTGGATTTATCTGCAGCCAGATTCCATTATTCCGGAACGACTACGCTTTCCATTTCTATCCACTCTTTGAAATGACAAATCCTAAGCTGGCTTATAAATACTTTTTCTGCTGGCTGAGGTTTTATAATCAATTCAACTTTATTTACGTCACAGCATCTCAGGCTCATGATCGACCGGATATTTACTATATAATTTTTATTCACCCGATAGAACTCGCCATGGTCAATCATTTCGTAGATATCGTGCAGGGTTCCCGATACTCTGTTCTTAAAACCGCTTCGCTGGTCCACCAGGTAACAGCATTTATTTTCCAGGTAGATATAAGCGATATCTGTTGTCCTGAAAACAATATACTCTTCTCCCCTTCTGAGGATCACCCGTCTGCAATTCCTGCTGATTGCACTTTCCATTTCTATAAATAATCGGCATTATAAAACTATTAACAACTCAGGCTGAAGTGTTTTTAAAAGATAAAATCCCTTCTGTGGGGGGATTAATAATCATTAAAACATAATGCACTATATTTTCAAATAATTTTCAAATTCATTATACCGGTTATGAAATATATATACTTCGCCATTTTATTTGTTTCTTTTCTAACTGTTGGACTTGAAAGGACTTATGGACAGACAAAAAATAATTTGCAGTCAGCTGATTCGTTGTACCAGATGAAGAACTGGACCGCTGCCAAATTGATTTATGCAAAATATCTGGGTGATACATCTAAAAACGCCATGTTCTGGAACCGGCTGGGGTATTGCAATCAGAACCTCGGTTTGTATTCAGAAGCAATCAGTAATTATAACAGATCCCTGGCAAATAATCCAAACCCGCTGGTGAAGGGCAGCGCTATGTCGCGGCTGGCAATGGTGTATTCCATCATGAATCAATCTACAGAGTCAACGAACTGGTTACTGAAGGCGACTGCATCCGGATACAATGGATTAAATGACCTGGATAGCCTGGACGCATTTAAGAATCTCCGGTCTGCTTCCAACTTCAAAGAAATCAGGTCGCAGGTTTACGAAATCGTTTATCCATGTAGTAAAGAGCCAAGAAATCACGATTTTGATTTCTGGATTGGAGACTGGAACTGCTATCGTACGGGTACACAAATTTTATCCGGGATCAGTCATGTGGAGGCCATGGCCGGTGGATGTGCCATCCTGGAAAACTATACAGCAACGCAGGCATATTCCGGAAAGAGTTTTAATTTTTACGACAGCTCAACCGGCAAATGGGAACAGGACTGGATCGGATCCGGAGGTCCCGGCGACAGGCAACGATTTTATAACGGCGAGTATAAAAACGGAACCATGCATTTTACCTATGAGACTGTAAATGCAACCGGCACCAAAACGAAAGGAAATTTTATATTCTATAATATCAGCAGGGACTCCGTGCGCCAGTATCAGGATGTAACGGACGATAATGGTAAAATTATTTCGGTTACCTATGATTTAAGCTACCTGCGAAAAAATTAAAATGGATTCATCTTTCGGGACATAGGATTTTATGCCTTATTTTACAGGGGGTACCCCTAAAGAACAGGCATGAGAAGATTGCGCTTTCGTAAAAGAAGAAAAGCCAACGGTTATTCGGTCCAAAACAAAATAAAACTTGTTCGCGGAGGAAAACCTTATTTTGATCAGATCATTGAAATGATCAATCGGGCAGAAAAGATTATACAATTTCAGGTATACATTTTTGATTATGATGAAACCGGGAAGGCTGTAGCGGATGCCCTGATAGCGGCTGCCAAACGTAAGGTTCAGATTTACCTGATGGCAGACGGATATGCTTCCCAAAGTCTTCCTAAGTCTTTTCTTCATGAGACTGAACAATCGGGCATTCATTTCCGGTTTTTTGAACCACTTTTCAAGAGCCGGAATTCTTATTTTGGCCGGAGGATGCATCATAAGGTTGTTGTGGTCGACAACCGTTTTGCCCTGGTTGGCGGAGTTAATATCAGTAATCACTATAATGATTTGGCGAATCAACCGGGTTGGCTTGACTTCGCATTGTTTATGGAAGGCGAGGTTACAAATGAACTTTGCCGCGTATGTGAAGAAGTCTGGAATGGGTATCTCCCCATAAAACCGGTTCACCTTTGTAATCATAAAGAAGTTTCATTTGACATTCCACCTGATAAGTTTTGCGAAGTCCGGGTGAGGAGAAACGACTGGATAACAAAAAAAAATCAGGTGTCGCGGAGTTATATCGAAATGTTCAACAAAGCCGAAGATCATATCATTATGATGTCGGGATATTTTTTACCGGGCCCGGTCATTCGCAGGAATATGAAAAGAGCTGCCGCCAGAGGTGTAAAAATAAAACTGATACTGGCCGGTATGTCTGACGTGATGGTTGCCAAATATGCAGAGCGCTATATGTATAACTGGATTTTCCGCAACCATATTGAACTTTTTGAATACAAACCATGCGTTCTTCATGGAAAAGTTTCGACTTATGATAAGAAATGGGCTACCATCGGATCCTATAATGTAAATATCATCAGCGCATATGCCAGTCTTGAATTAAATATCGATGTGAACGATCCGGGGTTTGCCGGTATGCTCGATGATACCATGCAGAAAATCATACAAAATGATTGTGTTCAGGTGACGAAAGAAAATTTCACTTCGCATAATGGCATTTTTAATAAGATATGGGAGCTGATATGTTATTGGTTTGTAAGGCTGTTATTTTATTTGTTCACTATTAATTTTAAACAAAGATCCTGAAAGCTTAAGGCTTAACGCCTAACGCCTAACGCTTAACGCTTAACGCCTAACGCCTAACGCCTAACGCCTAAAAAAACGGAATTATTAAAAGTCATCGTTCTTTCCCGGCGATTC
>DASXNJ010000073.1:0-3844 GCA_036495145.1 Puia sp. | reverse complement strand
GCGGATCTGCTGAATCGTAAGCTGATCAATTCTCCGCTGACCGCCTTACTGGACAAGCAAAAATATTTTATCTATCTACGTTCAGTAAGAAAAAGTATAGAACTCTTTCGGGAAGAAAATATTCCGATTCAATCAGAACTCAGTGTGCTGGGCCAGCAATATGGAACCATCTCCGGTAAAATGACTGTTACGATAAAGGGTCAGGAATATACGCTGCAACAGGCTATGAAATTTCTGGAAAATCCAGACCGCACCTTACGTGAAGAAGTATATTTCAAAGTACAGGAGCGGAGGCTGCAGGATAAGGATGCACTGAATAATTTATATACCGAACTTATTAAACGTCGTGATCAAATTGCTCGCAATGCAGGCTTCGCCAATTTCAGAGACTACAAGTTTGTTGAAATGGGCCGTTTTGATTACACAAAAGAAGACTGTTTCCGTTTTCATGATTCAGTGAAGCAGCATATCCTTCCCCTGGTAGAAATTATCAATCAATATCAGCAGCGTAAACTGGGTCTGGATGTTTTAAGACCCTGGGATATGGATGCAGAACCTGCCAATCAGCAACCGCTGAATCCATTTAAAACCGGTGATGAATTATTAGAAAAAACAGTGAAATGTTTTAGTGATCTCAGGCCATTCTTTGCGGACTGTCTGCGGACGATGAAAAAAATGAATCGTTTTGATCTGGAGAGCAGGATCGGAAAAGCTCCGGGAGGTTATAATTGCCCGCTGGCAGAAACAGGAGCCCCGTTTATTTTCATGAATGCCGCCGGACAGATGCACGATGTCACAACCATGGTACATGAAGGCGGCCATGCAGTGCATTCATTCCTTTCACATCATCTTGAACTGAGTGCCTTCAAGGAATATCCGATGGAAATAGCAGAAGTTGCCAGTATGGCAATGGAACTTTTCAGCATGGAAAACTGGAATATTTATTTTCAAAATCCTGAAGACCTGCGCAGGGCAAAGATTCAGCAACTGGAAAGGGTAATTACTATTTTCCCCTGGATAGCAACCATCGATAAGTTTCAACATTGGGTTTATGAAAACCCAAATCATGATTTAGAACAGCGTACTGAAAACTGGTTCCGGATATATAATGAATTTAATTCCAAATCTGTCGACTGGAGTGGCCTTGAAAAATATCAAAAAAATATCTGGCAGAAGCAACTCCACCTGTTCGAGGTACCGTTTTATTATATAGAATATGGAATTGCACAGCTCGGCGCGATTGGCATGTGGATGCAATTCAAAAAAAACAGGGACCAGGCACTGGATCATTATATTCAGGCACTTTCATTGGGAGGAACTAAAACACTTCCTGAACTATATGAAGCAGCCGGATTGAAATTTGATTTTTCCGGAGCTTATATAAAAGAGCTGATGGACTTTATAGGAATTGAATTGAAGATGTTAATGAATGATTAATAGGAGTTATGCTAGGTAAAAATACCACGAAAATGGTAGGGAAGTTTCTTGTATGATTGGATGGAGGCCGTTATATTTGCAAAGAGCTTGACATTAAACAACTTTTTTTAAAATAGCTACTAATCAGAGCCTTAACCAAAAGTCCCGGTGTTTCCACATCGGGGCTTTCTTTTTCAAAGATCATCGATCGTGTAAAAGATTTGATTAATCAGCAACGGCCGGAAATTTTAATCATTTGCCGATCATTACTTTGCGATTAATTTACTGTTTCTTTCAAAAGCTCATCAATCTGCTTCTGCATTTCTGCGAGTTCATCTTTCTTAAGCCCGTCGACAATAGATCTTACATATCCGTTTTTATCTACGAGCGCAAAAAACTGCGTATGAATGAACTGTTCGTCAATGGGCGAAAGGTTATTTTTTGGATCATCCAGAAGGTAGCTCAGCCTTGCAGCCAGGTATAACGAATCCTTTGCGCCTGTCAGAAAAATCCAATGGCCGGCATTGACACCCAGGGAATCGGCATAATGCCGCAGCCTGTCAACGCTGTCAATAGAAGGATTTACTGTATGGGAAAGAATCAAAAAGTTCGGATCATTCTTATATTTCTCATACACCGGTCGAAGATTGCTATTCATTTTCGGACAAATGCCGGGGCATGTTGTAAAGAAAAATTCTGCTACATATACCTTGCCCTGTACATTCCTATTCGTTATTCTTTCACCTTTCTGATCCAGGAATGAAAAAGGCTGCACCCTGCTCAGCTTTGGCAAACCAACTTTCCCATATCCAGGAATAATTCTGGTAAGCAGGAAATAAAAAACAAGAATAAGACTTAGAAAGAAAAGGCAATAAAACCAGATTTTCTTGGACATAGATGCTAAATTACTTCACTCATACCGGAGGAAAAAGTTTGACTATATACTCTATCTTTGCAGGTCTTTTATGAAGTGGATAAATGCTGACCTTATTGGTATCGGAGCTTCTGTCGCCTGTGCAGTCCATTGCGCGGTTTTGCCTCTTTTTCTATCCGGATTATCCGTTTTCGGCGTAAATATCATCCACAATTTCTGGTTCGAAACAGGCATGATCGTTTTGGCGTTTTTAGTAGGTGTTCTGTCCTTGCTCCATGGATTTAAGGCCCATCACCGGAGTCCTGTCCCTTTTTTGCTTTTTACGGGAGGTGTCCTCTTTCTGTTTGCGAAGCAGTATTGGCATGATTATGAGCTGATTTTACTGCCATTTGCCCTTATTTTGATCATTTCTGCCCATATTTCCAACTTTCGCTACTCCCGGACGTCATAGATGCAGGGAAAATTAAAAAATGAAATGACCTTGGAAAAGCGGGGATACCCACTGGATAATGAACTTTTAGACTTTAGACTTTAAATTGATTAAATTTGCACCTCAATTAAGTGATATGATAAAAACAGGAAATCCGGTCATCAGTATTTACACGGAAATGACCCCAAACCCCGAAACCATGAAGTTTGTCGCAAACAAACTTCTTTATCCGGGGAAAAGTATTGATTTTCCGGATGTGGAGTCGGCAAAGCCATCACCGCTTGCTGTTGAGCTATTTGGATTCCCTTTCATTAAAAGCATATTTATTGCCAGCAACTTCGTAACGCTGACAAAGACTTCTGATACGGATTGGGCGGATGTAATTCCTTCTATCCGACAGTTTTTAAAGGATTACCTGGAAGATGGAAAACCCGTGGTCAATGAAGAAGAAATTACAGTTGCACATTCTGATGGCAATGCCATTGGTGCAGATGATGATGACGTAGTAAAAAGAATCAAGGAACTTCTCGAAAGTTATGTAAAGCCGGCCGTTGAAATGGATGGTGGCGCCATACAGTTCAGAAGTTATAATGAAGGCGTGGTCAACCTCATGCTGCAGGGCTCCTGCTCTGGTTGTCCTTCTTCCATGATCACCCTGAAAGCCGGTATTGAAGGCATGATGAAACGCATGATTCCCGAAGTGAGGGAAGTGGTTGCTGAAGCAGAGTAATGCAACAGATCATAGCGCAATTCCTAAACGACATTCACCATGCCACCTGGCTTGAGTTTATCGCTGTTATATTAGGAATCGCCAGCGTCATTTTTTCACGCAAAGAAAATATTCTCGTTTATCCTGTCGGTATGATCAGCACGGGCATGTTCGTACCGTTGTATATTATCAATGGATTGTATGCCGATGCATCCGTGAATTTATATTATACCGTAATGAGCATTATCGGATGGATTATGTGGTCCCGCAAGTCTGAAGGAAAGACCATGCTGCACATTACGGCCTCGACGAAACGGGATTGGAGAAATACATTCATCTTTTTCTTTACCTGCTGGATCATCTTATATTTTCTGCTCAGAAATTATACCGACAGTACAGTGCCGGTAGCAGACAG
>DASXNJ010000072.1:0-16322 GCA_036495145.1 Puia sp. | reverse complement strand
ATCGCAAGGGAAATGGCTTCAAATTTAACGGCAAAACTGCCTCCGAATCCACAGCAGGTTTCCACATCGTCCATTTCAATCAGTTCCAGTCCCTTTACTTGTGATAATAACAAACGTGGCTCTGTTTTTATTTTACATTCTCTCAATGCTGAACAGGAATCGTGATAAGTCGCTTTTCCTGGCATGCTGGCATTAAAATTTTCTTTGTGAAGCACATTCACGAGAAAATCTGAGAATTCATAAATCCGCTTTCCCACCGCTTTCACTTCTTTATTAAAAGAGGAATCCACAAATAATCCCGGATAATAATTCCTGACAAATCCGGTACAGGATGCACTGGGAGAAACGATGTAATCTGTGCCGGAAAAGTCTTTCAGGAATTTTAAACAAACTTCTTTGGCATCTTCCTGGAATCCGGCATTGAAAGCGGGCTGGCCACAACAGGTTTGTTCCTGATTATACAGAACGGTACAACCTGCTTTTTCAAGAATGCGGACCATATTAAATGCCGTGTCCGGATAAAGCTGATCAACAAAACAGGGTATGAAAAGCTGGACTTTCAATATTTGCGTTTATAGGGACCTTGAAAAAGAAATCATTTTTATCGCTGCTTCAGCAGCTTCTTCGCCCTTATGGCCATGGATACCGCCGATTCTTTGTTTGGCCTGATCTTCTGAATTAACAGTCAGTACACCAAAAATAACCGGCACGGGAAGTTGAAGATTTAATCCAGATATACCATCTGTTACGGCACGACACACGAACTCAAAATGCGGAGTATCCCCTTTAATTACACAACCGAGAGCGATAAACGCATCAGGTTTTTTTTTGCCGGTCTGCTCCCAATATTTTTTTATCGCGAAGGGGATTTCAACGGCACCGGGTACCAGGAAATCACTCCAAACAACATTCCCGGCTTCAAGAATTTTCTTACATCCAGCAAATAGCTCATCCACGATGTCTGCGTTCCAGTCTGTCCTGATTACAACGACAGAAGCTTTTTTTAATTTTTCTATTGTGGTCTTTGATTTTCCGGATGAAGACATTCAGAATTATTTAACTACTCCAAGTCTGGCCAGATAGCGGTCTATTTCAAAACCCCGGGGTGATGAGGGATATTTACTTTTTAAGAGCTGATACATGGCAATAGCATCCTGGCTCTTACCCATACTTTCGTATAAATATCCGGCACGGAAAAGATATTCGGGTGAAATGATTTCATCCTGTTCAAAATATGTCCCAGCCTTTTTATACTGCTCCACGGCATCTTCCTTTTTATTCAGTTCAGAATACGCATCACCTAAAAGACCATAGGCTTTGGCCTGAACCTGAATTGCGGAAGTTTTAAAATCTTTTAAATATTTCACTGCATTATTGAAGTCTCCCAGTTTCAGGTAACAGCTGCCGGCATAAAAAGCAGCCAGATTCGCGGCCTTGGTTCCACCATAACGGGAAATTATCTTTACAAAGCCAGCGTTTACGGCGTCACCATTGAGGGCCAAACGGGTAGAGTCCATACGAAAATATTCTTCAGCGCGGTACATGGCACCTTCTGCATCCTTTTCCTTTGGATCAAGAATGAATTGCTTATATGCAAAATAACTTAAAACGATAATCAGTATCCCTGCCAGACCAATGGCAGCTTTCTTGCCATAATTGTCCTGGAAATGTTTCCATTTGTCTATAGGTGAAATTTCACGCTCTAATTGCTCACGATGTTTAATGTCGCTCATATTTGGGAATTATGAAACAGTCTTACTGTTTTCAATCTTTAATAAATGGATAATTTTTATCGATGTATATGTCTTTATACACTTCATCATCACTTGGAATAGGTGATTCTTCTGCAAATTTCACAGAAGCAGCAACGGTTTCGGATACTCTTTTGTTGATGGCATCCAGTTCCGCCTGTGTGGCATATTTTTTTGTCAGAATGGTATCAGTCACCTGTGCAATCGCATCTCTTTGTTTGTATTCCTCCACTTCTTCTTTTGTTCTGTATTTCTGCGGGTCTGAAATGGAGTGACCCTTGTAACGATACGTTTTGATTTCCAGTAATGTCGGTCCACCGCCATCTCTTGCCCGCTTGATAGCCCGTGAAACACCTTCATGTACGGCCTCTGCACTCATACCGTCAATGGAATCAGCCGGCATTTCGTAAGAATCTGCCAGTTTATAAATGTCTACTACATTAGAAGTTCTTTCCACGGAAGTGCCCATTGCATAGTTATTGTTTTCGCAAATGAAGACAACCGGAAGGCTCCAGAGCATCGCAAGGTTAAAAACCTCATGGAGCATTCCCTGCCGCGCAGCACCATCACCAAAAAACGTCAGGACAGCGTTATCGGTTCCTTTATATTTTTCTGCAAAGGCCAGTCCTGCACCGGTACCAATCTGTGCACCCACGATACCGTGTCCGCCAAAAAATCTTACATCCACTCCAAAGAAATGCATACTACCGCCCTTACCCTTTGCGGCTCCGGTGGCTTTCCCATAAAGTTCAGCCATACACGCATTGGCACTCACCCCTTTTGCCAGGGCAAGACCATGATCGCGATAACCTGTGATAAAAGGATCATCGGGTCTGGTAGCTGTCATACAACCGGCGGCAATTGCCTCCTGACCGATATAAGCATGAAAGAATCCGCGGATCTTTCCTTCCATCTTATACTTTTCTTCAGCCATCATTTCAAACTGCCGGATCAACTGCATGAGTTCATACCAGTATAAGTAGGTTTCTTTGGAAAACTTGGTGGCCACTTGCTTAAATTTGATTTAAACCTGCCGGATCGGCGGGCGGGGTGCAAAGATAAGGGGTAAACCGGAAAATTTAAGGGGATAAGCGGGATTTAGAGCCTGTTTTTTGCCTTTCCAACCCCTTAACCCTTAGTATTTTCCATTAAAAGCTGCCGATCGGCGGTCAACTGTTTTTTAGGCCCTTAATTCATTGAAATTGTCATCCGTCTCATAAAATTGTCCGCTCAGAATCGTTTTCATTCGCTGGCAGAGCCAACAGATTTCGATGAATGTCTGATAGCTATACTGATAAACCGTCAGGGAAAAGCCTGATTTTCATTAACTGGTAGCAACAGCAAATCAAATTGAAAATTCTAACAGAACAGAAACATTCCCGCGGGTGACCGACATCGTTAGTAACTCCGATGAAGTTCTTCAGAACCACGTTGCCTCCGGAGTTTTTGGAATTAGCCGGGAAACGATCAGGTTTCAGGATGCCCGCTTATGCCTAAATTACATCTCCGTATACCGGACCAACTTATGTTATCTCTGAGGAATATTACGCTGACACAATACAAGAATTATCTGCAGGAGAGTTTTGAATTTGACAAACCGATCATTGGTATTTACGGAAATAATGGTGTTGGTAAAACAAATCTTCTGGATGCCATCTATTACCTGAGTTTTACAAGAAGCTATTTTTTTAAATCCGATTTGCAAAATGTGCTTCATGGAAAATCAGGATTCCGGATTGAAGGAAATTTTCAAACGGACAAAGATGATCAGAATGTGGTTTGCATCCTTCGGGAAAACGGGAAAAAAGAGGTGCTGCTGAATAATGAAATTTATCAGAGACTGTCCGGGCATATCGGGAAATTTCCCTGTGTAATTATCACACCGGATGATGCCAGGATCGTTACAGAAGGTAGCGATGAACGCAGGAGGTTTACTGACGCATTGCTTTGCCAGATGGATGCATTATACCTGCAACATCTGATTGAATACAACCGTCTTCTTCAGCAACGAAATCAATTATTGCGTTCTTTAGCTGAAAGCATATCCACTGATCGCAGCCTGCTGGATGTTTATGACGCACAACTCCAGCGACCGGGCACTTATATTTTTGTGAAGCGTCAGCATTTTTTTGGTGAGATATTACCCTCCATCGAAGGTATATACCGATATATAGCAGGAGCCGATGATGGACTGCATTTATCCTATCAAAGTGATTTGTTGTCCACGCCTTATGCCGAGCTTTTGTACAAATCGCGGGAGAAAGACCTAATGTTACAGCGCACGCATACCGGTATACACCGCGACGATATTGATATCCGGCTGAATACATTTCAATTTAAAAATATCGCTTCACAGGGACAGCGTAAAAGTCTGCTTTTTTCAATGAAACTGGCAGAATATGAAATGCTGAAAACATCCAAGGGATTCCCTCCTATTATCCTGTTGGATGATGTATTTGAAAAACTAGACGCCGGTCGAATGCATCAGTTGCTGGCCAGGGTTTGCGAACCGGGTAACGGACAGCTATTTATCACGGATACCCATGAAGGCCGTATCCGGGAGCATTTGGAAAATTTGTCAGCTGACTATTCTCTTATAGGACTATAGTCCAAAGCTTAAAGCCAAAGACTTTAATTAATTATCGAAACGATATTTAAAAACTCAAATCCCGAAACCGGATGCAGATTAACATTTTTTATTTTCGAATTGGGTTATAACCTTAACATTGTATGCTTTGCGCTTTAGACGTATCTTTAACTTATGAGTGAATATTCTATGGCGGAGGCTATGCGAAAATTTCTTCAGCAAAGCAGACTGAAGGGGAATATTCTTGCGCTGCAGATTACCGGGGTGTGGGAGGAAATCATGGGTAAAACGATTGCCCGTTATACTGATAAAATTGAAATTCACGGAACAACACTATATATCCAAACTGCCATAGCTCCTTTAAAGCAGGAATTGCTATATAAAAAAGATAAAATCAGGGAGCGGGTAAACGAAGCGCTTGGGGAAAATCTGATTCGTGAAGTTATTATTCGCTAAGTGCAGGATACTGTTTAGATGTACTGTTTGGTATAACACCCACCTGAGAATTTAAATCAACCCGCCGATTATCCATCTGATCTTAAACGCGGATCGACTACGCGATAAAGCCAGTCTGTCAGCACATTTACGGAAATAAAGAAAAAGGAGGTTACCAGAACAGATCCCATCACCACGGGAAAATCAAGTTTTGCCAAAGCGTCTACTGTTATTTTCCCGATGCCTTTCCATCCAAAAATATATTCTACAAAAAAAGCGCCTGCCAATAACTCTGCGAACCAGCCGGTAATTGCTGTAATCACAGGATTTAATGCATTTCGCAATGCATGTTTCCAAATTACCTGTTTCCCTGATAAACCTTTCGCATAAGCCGTGCGGATAAAATCCTGATTTAAAATATCGAGCATCGATCCTCTTGTTAATTGCGCGATGATGGCCATCGGCCTTATTCCAAGCGTGAGTGCAGGTAAAATTGCATTTCGGAGCTGCCATTGTCGGCCATTGTATGGATCGGTATCAAAGAGACTGCCCGTCATTTGCAAGCCGGTATAATGGTTGAGCACGAAACCGAAAACATAAGCAATCACGATGCTCATAAAAAAAGAAGGGGCCGAAATTCCCAGAACGCTGGCAAAAATCGCGGTCGTGTCCATCCACGTGTCTTTTTTTACTGCGGCCAGGATTCCCAGCGCCATTCCCGAAACAGTTGCAATAAACATGGCCATGAAAGCCAGAATTATAGTTCCCGGTAATGCTTCCATCAACATCGACCAGACCTCTTTTCTCGTTTGATATGAACGACGCAGGTAAGGAAATTTTATCAACAGTTTTGTACTTCCTCCAATTCCGATCCAGTGTATATTTTTTTCTTCAAGCTCTTCTTCTTTATAAATACTTACCGGAGAAACATCGTTCAGGTAAAAAATAAATTGTTTCCATTTGGGTTGATCCAGATAAAGATCTTTGCGAATATTGTTCAATGTTCCTGCATCCGTCCGTTGACCGAGAATCAGGCGGGCAGGATCTCCAAAGCCCTGGAATAAAAAAAATACGATTACCACTACGCCCAGCATAACAAGGCTGCCATAAAAAAGGCGTGAAATAAACTGACTAATCATATTTAGTTCGGGCTTTCTATTTGCTGCACAGGAAGTTCCGCAACTGACGGTATTGCCAGATCCAGATTTGCATAACTCCATTTATCCAGGATACTTGCTTTTTTTAACAGGTATAAAGTGGGATCTGCCCTTGCAGCTGTTTTAACCGCCGTGGCATCGCAACCAAAAACCGAGATTTCTTTACTGAGTGCATTTTTATTCAGCCAGTTTTCCCCTTCGGATCGATTGGAAGTCACAAGTATGACAGGAATATTCTTGGATTTTGCCAGCGTATATAACAACAAAAATGGTTTATTCCATGACTCAATATTTTGCGGAAAGTTTCTAGAAATCAGCATCAGCTGATAACCAGTTCTCCCCAATATTTGTAAGGTGCTATCGTTTCCTGACGGACTGATTAATGAAAAATCTTTAATCTCCGGCTCGGCATTGCCCTTACGGATCAACTTATCATATCGTTTGATGAAAGTATAGCTACTATCCAGATCGGCTGGAAGCTGGTCGGCTGTGTATTCCATATTCTTGTGATCTTTTTCATAAACAAAATGAATAACACTGCTGTCCGGAATGGCGCCGGGCGGAGGTTTCATTTTCTCGAATATGTTTGCATTTTTCTTAAATGGCAGACAGTCTACCATGGGCAGGTAACGAAGTGAGTACCATTGAACGGCAAAAGAAAAAACAAGTGTAAGTGCCAATATAATGAGGGAACTTCTGGAAGATAAACGGGTATTGATTTCATTCCTGTAAACAAATAATATCGCGATCAGGACCAATAAAATGAGATCCTTTATAAAAGAGCCCAACGCCTGTAGAGGGATACAATTTCCGAAACAGCCGCATTCACGAACTTTACCGGAAATAACGGCATAACCGGTTAAGAAACTGAAAAAAATGATCAGCAGAAGTAATAGCCAGGCAAAGAGACGCATTTGCCATCCAAGTATAACTGCTACACCCGCCAGAATTTCAAATACGATCATGACAATCGAAAATACAAGCGTATATGCATCCAGTGCGGGCATATTCCAGACTTCAAAAAACTCCTGCATTTTATAGCTTAGTCCTAGAGGATCATTTGCTTTGATCAATCCGGAGAAAATAAATAAAATACCAACGAGTAGCCGGGCAGTATTCAGAAAGGTTTTTTTCATTTGAAGATATTAATGGGCATGACGTTTTTCCTCAATGCCGATCAGGGCAAAGATGGCATAATTGATAATGTCAGTAAGGTTAGCGTCGATGCCTTCGCTGATCAGGGTCTTGCCGTCGTTCGCGAGTATCTGCCTCATACGCTGGAGTTTCATGAGGATTAAGTCAATGAAGCTCTCCTGACTCATTTCCCGCCATGCTTCACCATAGTCATGGTTTTTATTTTCCATGATTTTTTTTATGAACGAGATCTTTTCATCATAGAGTAAGGCGGTTTTATCTACCGAAAGATCATCTACAAATTCCTCTTTTAAATCCAGTTGGATTAATCCGATGACTCCGTAATTTACAATAGCCTGAAATTCACCGCGGATATCTTCACCTACCTTTTGAGAGCCCTTTTCCTGAATGGTGCGTATTCGTTTGGCTTTGATATATAACTGATCAAGGATGGATATCATGCGCAGGACACGCCAGGACGTACCATAGTCGGCTGTTTTTTTCAGGAATATATCACGACAGCTTTTCACTGCATTTTCATACTGACGCAGGGTATCTTTCATGTCCAAAACTAATATTTAATCATGAAGGTCTAAATTTACGTATCAATATGTATTCACTGAACTGCAAGGGCCATTTACTCTCCTGGGAAAGTCCTATTATAATGGGCATTCTGAATATCACACCAGATTCTTTTTATTCAGGCAGCCGGATCCGATCTGAAGACACTTTACTTGTTCAGGCAGAAAAGATGCTGGCAGAAGGTGCTTCCATACTTGACCTGGGAGGATTAAGCAGCCGCCCGGGGGCTGCCGAAATTTCCATCGATGATGAACTGCAACGTGTAATCCCTGCCATTCATCTGGTGGCTACCCGGTTTCCTTCCGCCGTTATTTCGGTTGACAGTTACCGTTATAAGGTTGCAGCAGCCGCCCTGTCGGCAGGCGCATCCATTATCAATGACATTGGTGCCGGTGAAACAGAGGCAATGGCAGAACTGGCGGCTGCTGAACATGTTCCTTACATATGCATGCACATGCGTGGGAAGCCCGCAACCATGCAGGGATTGACGGATTATGAAAATATCACAAAGGAGGTTTTGGATTTTTTTATCAGACGCAAAGCGGAATGTATCCGGTTAGGGTTAACAGATATTATTTTAGATCCCGGTTTTGGTTTTGCTAAAACACCAGCTCAGAATTTTACTTTGCTAAAAAATTTGAATCTTCTGAGAATAACTGATCTGCCACTGATGGTTGGATTATCCAGAAAGGCCACGATCTATAAAACACTAAATATAAAACCGGAAGATTCTTTAAATGGAACTACGGTCTTGCACACACTCGCACTTCAGGGTGGTGCGCAGATTCTAAGAGCGCACGATGTTAAGGAAGCTTTTGAGGTGATCCGGTTATGGAAGTCCTATGCGTCAGCATAGGACTTCCCGGAAAGAACTATTTTTTATGCGCGGGTGGCGGTACCGGATGCATATTCGGCCTGCTCTGTGCACCAGGCATCATGGGCATTTGATTTTCTGCCGGAGCATCTGTCACGTCAACGATTTTCACATCGAAAATGAGATTTTCATAAGGCTTTTTACCTGGCCCCGGCTGTTGATCATATGCCAGAAAAGCCGGAATATAAAGCGTTGCTGTCGACCCTTTCTTTAAAAGGCGGACGCCATCCTCCCATCCTGGAATAATTCTATGACTACCCACCACGAATTTGATTGGTTGACCGTCATCCTTGTCATTTGTTTCAAAAACTTTTCCGGAAGGGAATAATTTGCCCGTATAAATGACAGATACCTGTTTGCCTGAATCGATAACCGGGCCATCTCCGGGTGTTTTTATTTCGACAAAAGTTCCTTTGGCCGTCTTGGTCGCCTGTATGTTATGTTCTTTCAGATAATTTTCCACCTGCTGAGTTTGCTTTGCATGGAATCCAACCAGTATTGAGTCCCTGTCTTTTTTGACCAGTTCCTCGTTGTCAAAAACATCTTCTACGCGAAGGGTGAGGATGATCTTATCCTTTTTGCGAATAAACGGAGGCAAAGCCTGACCCGATTTTTTTTGGATACTATCCGCCAGCTGGATGATCACCGCGCTGTCACCCTTTCTCAACAAAGAGAAAACTTCAACCGGACTATAAGAATTCGCCGGTACACTGTCAATGGGAACGTAAGCGGGAAGACTACTGTCAGAAGAAAACAGGACAGAATCTTTTCTTCCACTTATTTTCTGACTGAAGTTTAATTTGATGAACTGTCCTCTTTTAACGACCGGATTTTTTCCGTCGGAAATGATTTTATATAATAAGCCGGATTTCGTTTTGTTTAATCCATGATTATCACAGGCAACCAATAACAGAATTCCAAGTAGTGCAAAAAGAAAAGAATTGATTTGTTTCATTTCAGATTTATTGTAATTGTAAAGCATTTTCTTTAACTGAAGTTCGAAAGCGCAGGGTTGTTTCTTCGAGTGTTTCGCTGCTCCGCCCTCCTGCAGCATTCCGGTGACCGCCACCTTCAAAATAATTACGGGCGAATTGATTCACATCGAATCCCCCCTTGCTTCTAAAAGAACATTTGATTTCTTCATCACGGTCAATAATCAGCGCCGCGAATTTGATCCCCTGGATAGTAAGCGGATAATTCACCAATCCTTCCGTGTCCCCCGTTCTGATCTGGAATTTCACCAGATCCTTCCAGGGAATACTGATCAGTGCTGTGTTAAACTCATACATAACTTCCATTCGATTTACCAGGGCATGCCCAATAAAGCGAAGCCGGTTTTCCAGGAAATTATCAAATAAATTCTCATGAACTTTTGAATGATCCAGCCCGGTATCTTTCAGAACGGCTACCATCCGGTGTACGGACGCAGAAGCAGAGCTGAACCGGAATGAACCCGTATCCGTCATTACGCCAGCATATAAACATTCAGCAACTTCCTGGTTTATCCTGGAGCCCTGTGATGCTGACTCAATAAAATCGAACACCATTTCGCTGGCCGAACTCTTGGATGTGTCACTGATTCCATACGCAAACACCTCTGTTTCGGGTTGCTGGTGATGATCGATCAGGATACGAATCCCAGGCGCTTTTCGAATGGGTTCGGTCATTTTTCTTGTACGGTGCAGTACATTAAAATCCAGACAGAAAATCCAGTCTGCCCTATTCAGCAGTTCGTTCGAACGAGTCGTATTTAGTTCATAGTCAATCACGTTTTCAGCGCCAGGCATCCATCCAAGCCAATCTGCCCAGTTGGTGGGTGAAATAACTGTTACCTGATGCCCCATCGCGACCAAAACATGATATAAGCCCAAAGATGAACCCATCGCATCTGCGTCAGGCTTCTGATGCATTACAATGACAATGGTTCTCGACTTCTGCAGTAATGGGATTATTTCCGTAATAGGTTGCATGTAAAACGGTTGCAAAGGTGCAGAATAAAATCGCCATTCCCAAATCTGCTATAATGTATTACCTTTGCCCGCCAAACAAAAAATAAATGAGTAACCGCAGTTTTACCATGATTAAGCCCGATGCTTTCACGAACGGGCATTCCGGCGCTATCCTGGATATTATACTGAAAGCAGGCTTTAAATTGATTGCCCTCAAAATGATCCATCTTTCAGCCGAAAAAGCAGGCGAATTTTACGCGATTCACAGACAACGCCCCTTTTATGGAGAACTTGTTGAATTTATGAGCCGGGGGCCAATTATTGCCGCCATTTTAGAAAAAGACAATGCCGTTGCTGACTTCCGCAAACTTATTGGTGCGACAGATCCTTCGAAAGCGGACAAGGGAACTATCCGTCAGTTATATGCGGAATCCATTGGCGAGAACGCAATTCATGGCAGCGACAGTGATGAAAATGCCCGGATTGAATCTGATTTCTTCTTCTCAAATCTGGAAAGAATCTAGGCGCCGGAACCTAAGTTCAGGATGGAAAATAATACCATATCCAGACGACGCAACTTCCCTCTTTTTATATTTAATTAACTCCTCATATTTTGTTGATTATCAGCTTTGAATGGCCATGTTTATCTATTAAATAAGACGTTACAAAATAACCCGATAGGACCAGCGTTAGAGGTGATCAACTAAACAATAGATTCTATGAATTTCCGACCTTTAAAAACCACTAGTAAATGGGTTACACTGGCTGCAATCATAAGCCTTAGCCTTGGATCCTGTAAAAAATCTGATGTTTCAAATGTAACAGCATCAAACGATTCAAAAGCGGCAACGCTTTCGGATTCATCCACCGTAGCGGAAAATGCCTACTACGATGTTCTCAACAACGCTTTTGTTGGTTATTCTGACAATGTAAGTAGTATGGGTGTTTCTCTACAAAGTGGAAAGACGACTACCTTATCTACTGGTACCGAAGGGGCCGGAACCGGACATCTAAGCTGTGCGAATTATACTATCAGTGATTCCACTCCTGGTCATTATCCCAAAACGTTGACCCTTGATTTTGGCACCGGATGTAGTAGTATCGATGGCGTTCTCCGTACCGGAAAACTAATTTATACTTTTAGCGGGCCACTATTTACGCCCGGCACTACTGTTTCAGTTTCCTTTAACCAATATACCGTTAACGGGTATGGTATCCAGGGAGCCTATGCCATTTCAAATAATTCCACTCAAAATGGTGTCAGCTTTACAACACTGGTAACCAATGGCATTCTGACTTGTCCCGATGCAACCAATTTTCATTATAGCCATAATAAAACTTTCACACAGACGGCCGGTGCCAGCACTCCGTTTAATATTTCAGACGATGTTTATGCAATCAGTGGTAATAGCGCATTCTCATCTTCCGATGGTTCCAGCCTGGTGCTGAATATTACTACTCCATTGGTCAGAAATTTCACTTGTTTGAATATCACCCAGGGTGTGGTCGCTTTTGTTTATAACCAGGGGGTTAGCGGAACAATTGATTTTGGTGATGGCACCTGCGACAATACTGCCACATTAAAAGTCGGCGATATTAGCAGGACGATTACTTTGAGATAAATTAAAAGCCCAAAGTCAGCGTCAGTTTAAAACGAAATTGGATTGACGACGTTTTTAAAATAATATTTTAAATACAAAAGGTCCTTTTCACTTTGAGAAGGACCTTTTTGCATTAAAACTTTTATGCTTTGCGCACTGCGATTAAGCTTATTCTGTTAAACCAGGAACCTGCTCTTTCAATTCGTTCAATTTTTTCTTTCCATAAGAAAGTCTGGTGATGACTACAAATAAAACGGGCACGATGAAAATGGCCAGTGAAGTAGCAGCCAGCATACCACCCAACACGGTCCAGCCAATGGTTGATCTTGCTACACTAGCTGCGCCTGTCGCGAGCGCCAGAGGCAATACACCCAGAATAAAGGCCATGGATGTCATCAGGATAGGACGCAGACGAAGCTTTACTGCCTCCAATGTTGCTTCCACAACCGGAATGCCTCTGTCGACACGTTCCTTTGCAAATTCCACTATGAGGATTGCATTTTTTGCGGAAAGTCCGATCAATGTAATCATTCCAATCTGTGCATACACGTTATTGACCAGGCTTGGGATGAGCGTCAAAGTTAGTATTGCACCCAGCATACCAATGGGTACCGCCAGAAGAACAGAAAAGGGAACTTCCCAGCTTTCGTATAACGCAGCGAGAAATAGAAATACAAATACAATGGATAATGCAAATATTAATAATGTACTGCTTCCTGCTTTTAATTCTTCCCGGCTGAGACCTGCAAATTCATAACCGTATCCGGCGGGCAGGGTTTGATCGGCTACTTCCTTCAAAGCTGTCAAAGCCTGACCACTACTGTATCCGGGCCTGGCATCACCGTTAATTTCGGCTGTTCTGAAAAGGTTGAAATGGGAAATAAGCGCGGCGTTCTCAATAATTTTGTAAGAAGTAACAGCGCTCAATGGAACTAAAGTACCTGCAGCATTTTTTACATAATAAGTATTCAGATTATTGATGCTACCCCGATAGTTTGAGTCTGCCTGAGCCACCACATGGAAATTTCTTCCGTAAATGGTGAGATCATTTACATAGGTACTTCCCATATAGGTTTGAATGGTATTATACACGTCAGTCAATGAAAGGCCTAGTTTTTTACATTTATCGCGATCCACATCCAGGGCATAGGCAGGTGTTCGTGCGTTGAAGAAAGTGAAAGCCCTGCTGATTTCCGGCCTCTTATTTACTGCGGCAACAAATGCAAAAACATTTTTTTCAAAAGTTTTGATATCATCCGTGCTTCCTTTTTGTTGAAATTCAAAAGTAAATCCTCCCGTCTGACCCAATCCTGGAATGGCAGGGGGAGCAATCACCAGAATATTGGCTTCTTTTATCGCCGCGAATTTTTTCTGGAGGGTTGCTGTTATTCCCTTCAGCTGGAGATCTTTGTCCTTTCTCTCATCCCATGGATTCAGTGAAGTAAAAATAGTCCCGCTGTTTGCTTTTGTCGCAAAAGTGATCGCATTCAATCCACCGAGTGCCGCATAATGCCGTATGCCTTTTGTTTCAGCAATAATTTTCATTATTTTATTCAGCGTAGCAATACTTCTTGTCGTGGATGATGCTTCGGGCAATTCGTATGTTATATACAATCTTCCTTCATCTTCCTGCGGTATAAATCCACTTGGTTTGGAACGGAATAATAAAAATACACCAACACAGACACAAGCCAGCAGAACGATCACATAGCGGGACCTTTTGATCCATGTGTTGACACTGCTGGTATATCGATTGGTAACGCGTCCGAACCAATTATTAAAATGGTAGAAAAATTTATTTAACCCTCTGGATGATTCATCCATATGCATGGGTCTCAGCAACAGGGTACAAAGAGCCGGTGTTAGAGACAGGGCAATAAATGCAGAAATCAAAACAGAGATTGCAATCGTTATCGCGAACTGCTGATACAATCTTCCCACGATACCCGGTATGAATCCCACCGGCACAAATACAGCAGCCAGGATCAGCGCAATAGCGACGACCGGACCCGAGATGTCTTTCATCGCTCTTTCAGTTGCTTCTCTGGGAGTCAGTTTGTCGACATCAATATAATGTTGCACGGCTTCCACAACTACGATCGCATCATCTACCACGATCCCGATAGCCAGTACAAATCCAAACAGGGTAAGCGTATTAATAGTAAAACCAAGCGGGATAAAAAATATAAATGTTCCGATAATGGAAACCGGGATAGCCAGTACAGGAATCAATGTTGCCCTCCAGCTTTGCAGAAACAGGAATACGACCAGTATAACCAGACCTAATGCTTCAAGCAGCGTCTGTACTACTTCATGAATGGAAACTTGCACGACAGAGATAGATTCAAAAGGAACCACATAATCGATATCCGGTGGGAAGGATTTCCTCAATTCATTCATCGCCGCATAGACACCTTCAGCAGTGGCCAGCGCGTTGCTGCCGGGAGCCTGATATACCAGGAGGTAAGATGCCCTTTTGCCGTCCACAAAAGAATTACTTGCATAACTGAATTTTCCGAGTTGCACGCGCGCAACGTCTTTCAGATAAACGATCGATCCTTCTGTCGGATTTGATCTGACAACAATATTATTGAACTGGTCTTCTGTGGTCAGACGGCTGTTGGCAATGATGGAATACTCAAATGCCTGATCAGAATTCTGCGGAGGAGCTCCGACTGAACCGGCCGAAATCTGGACATTTTGCTCCTGCAACGCGTTGGTTATGTCCGTGGAAGTAAGTCCCAGTTGCGCCAGTTTATCCGGTTTGAGCCAGATGCGCATACTAAAATCATCCGCACGGGTAAACACATCCCCTACTCCCTTCACGCGCAATAACACATCCCTTACAAAAATATTCGTATAGTTATCAAGGAATGTTACGGCATGTGTGCCCTTCGGCGCATATATAGCCACGAGCAAAAGGATACTTGGATTTCTTTTCCTGGTCGTTACTCCGAGTCTTTTTATTTCATCCGGCAGCGAAGGCGTGGCAATTCCAACGCGGTTTTGTACATCCAGCATGCCCGTGTTCACATCAGCTCCCACTTCGTATGTGACTGTAATGGTTGACTGACCGTTGTTCGTGCTGTTACTTTGCATATATGCCATGCCCGGTGTTCCGTTCACCTGTATTTCGATGGGTGTCGTGACGGTTTGCTCGACTGTTTGAGCATCCGCACCGATAAAATTACTGGTTACCTGGACGGTCGGCGGTGTGATATCAGGATACTGGCTTACGGGCAGACTGTTTAACGCCAACAGTCCGACTAAAACAAGAACTATCGAAACGACAATAGCCGTAACCGGCCTTTTAATAAAAGTATCTGCAATCATGCTGCTATCGGATTACGATGATTTTCTCTTTGATGAATCTGTTTTCGGACGACCCAGTGAATCGGTTCCTGACGATGTTGGTGCTGCAACTTTTACCTTAGCTCCGTTCTTTAACTTTTGAACGCCATCCAGGACAATGGTTTCATTTTCTTCAAGTCCCGATTTAACAACGACCATATCCCGAATCTGCTGACCTATAAATATTTTTTTCTGGGTTACGGTGTCTGCATTAACCACAAAAACAAAATATTCAGCCATCTGCTCAACAACAGCTCTGTATGGTATCAGTATTGTTTCTGCACCACTGTTGTTTAAAACTCTCAGGTTGGCCGACATACCGGCTCTGAGGCTATTGTTTGGATTCGGAAAAGACAGTCGCACCTTAATGGTAGCTGTTTGTGGATCCACGGCACGATCTACAATATAAATAGTGCCGGGATACGGATATTTTGACTGATCGGAAAGGATCAATGTAAATATGGAATCTTTAATAAGCCTGTTGTTCCGATATTCCTTTTGAATAAAAGGAATCAGGTTTTCATCTAAGGCAACATCTACAGCAATCGGATTTTCTGACGAAATTGTATTTAACAAAGTGGACCCGGGCGAAACGGATGCGCCTATTTTTACCTGCGAAATTCCTATCGTACCAGAAAGAGGTGCATAGATCGTAGAATAACGAAGATTCACTTCAACAGCACTGACATTGGCTTTTGACGCTTCCACCTGTTTTTTCCCCGCTTCCAGATCCTCCCGTGCATGTTGTACGGTTTGTTGCGCAATCGCATCCTGTTTACCCAGTTCCTCATAACGGTCGGCATCCTGTTGAAGTTTGGCCAGGTTGGCCTCGTTCACGTGCAGCTGAGCGACGGCTTGCTCATATGCTCCGCGATACTGCTGCTGATCAATGGTATAAAGC
>DASXNJ010000071.1:0-11573 GCA_036495145.1 Puia sp. | reverse complement strand
AGTACTGTTGTCCTCGAAACTTCGGCTCCGGTGCCACTTAAAGTAGGTATGCCTGCTTTATAAACACCTGGATTTTTTACGAGGTCCCATCCCTGATAATCTGCGGAAGATCCCGGATTATTCATCATCAGCGAAACAGCTTTTGCCAGATCCATCACCGATCCGCCTCCGATGCCAACAACACCGCTGATAGTTCCAAATTCCTGTTTCAACAGATTAGCTAATGCATCAACCTGTTTGGTTTTGGGTTCATGGTTAACGTCGGCGAAAATAATTTTATCTTTCCCGCGAACCGGAATCCTGTTCGCCAGCGGTTTATTTTCAAAAAAATGATCCAGCAAAAAAATCATCGGGGCATTGTCTTTTCTGTGAGGAGTCAGTATTTCATCCAGTTGATTGAAACTTCCTCTTCCATAGACGACGTAACTGACCATTTTGAAATTCCTGAATTTCATATTTTAAGCTTAAGGCCTAAAGCTTAAAGCTCAAGGCTTCTTTAATTAATCTTTTTTAAATAAACGTTTCACTTTACACATCCAACCTCGCTTCTTCCGGCATCAAGCCTCGCGCCTCCTGCCTTACGCCTTAAGCCTTACGCCTTACGCCTCGTGCGTCAACGCCGCTGCACCGAATACGCCCGCACTGTCACCCAGTTCGGGTCTGACAACCGGTACGGTACAATAATTATTAAAAATAAAATGATTAAGTGATTTAACCCCTTCTGTATAGATTTCATCAATATTACCAACACCGCCCCCTACAATGATAATATCCGGGTCCAGCATATTCGTGATGGAAGCAACTGCTTTGCCAAAGAAATGGTTGAGCCGGTCCATTGTCTGACGGGCATAAGGATCAGCATCTTTTTGCAAAACGATTTCTTTCAAAGTCTTTTTTGTTCCGGCTACGGACTCATAAAATTTCTGTAATGCAGTGCCGGAAATAATTTTTTCAACGCAGCCCACTTTGCCGCAATAACAGGGGCCACCTGATTCATCCAGAAAATTATGTCCCCATTCACCCGCAATTCCATGATGACCTTCCCAGATTTTACCATCAATGACAAGTCCTCCGCCAACACCGGTACCCATAATGATCCCAAAAACCATACGGGCCTTCGGAGCCTTTTTTTTCACAACGCCCCAGGTAGCTTCGGCCAATGCAAAACAGTTTGCATCATTAGCCATAATGATGGGCAATTGTAATTTTTCTTCCAGATCTCTTTTTAAAGGCTGGTGATTTAAAATGGTGGTATTCGAATTTTTTAGTGTATGCGAAATGGGATCGAGAATTCCCGGAGTGCCAATTCCAATTTTTGTCGGTTGAAGACCCGATTCAGCTTTCATTTTGCTGACCAGTTTTTCAATCTGTCCGATCACATGGTCGTATCCCCTGGCAGCTTCCGTGTGTACCCGCGTTCTGATCAGTGTTTCAGGCTCCCGGTCTCCTTTGAGTATGATTCCTTCGACCTTGGTTCCACCCAGGTCGATGCCCCACATGATTTGTTTCATATAGCGTCTTTTTATATTTCCTTTGTCAGCCCAATTTTTGAATCGCCAGCTTCAGGTCCTCGGGTGTGTCTATTTCAATACCCATATATTCGGTGAGTACCATTCTTAAAGTTATACCATGCTCAAGATACCGAAGGCACTCGATTTTTTCCGCTGCTTCCAGTGCTGTTACAGGCCATTTTGTGAAATTCATCAACGCTTGTTTCCTGAATGCGTATACACCAATATGTTCAAAATAAGGGATCGGCAATGACTGATCCCTTGGATAAGGAATTATGCTCCGGCTAAAGTACAACGCATTCATCTGAAGGTCCACTGCAACTTTTACAAAATTCGGGTCTTCAATATTTTTTTTGTTTTTGATCACCTGCATTAAAGAGGCTACCTGAACTTTTTCATCCTCCCTGAAAACTTCCAGTAATTTCTGCAGTGGGGGTTTTTGAACAAAGGGTTCATCTCCCTGAACGTTTACGACGATGTCCGTTTCCAGGTTTTCCACTGCTTCCGCGATCCGGTCGCTTCCACTTTCATGAGTGTTTTTACTCATCATCACATCGCCGCCGTTTGATTTTATTTCTTCGAAAATGACCGGACTATCCGTTACCACAACTACTTTATCAAAGAGACCGGTTTTCACCGTGTTGTCATATGTGTGGCGAATGACCGTTTTATCTCCCAGCAATTGCATCAGCTTCGCAGGAAAACGTGTTGAAGCATATCTTGCGGGAATCATCGCGATACAATTCATTGATTTTTATTTTTGTCGTCTTCATTCATGATGGACCAGAGCAGATCCTTCAATGCCTGAATTCCTTTATGGGTTACTGAAGAAATAAAAATATTCGGGATATCAGCCGGCAATTCTTTTCTGATCTCAACAATCAGTTCTTCATCCAGCAGATCGGATTTGCTGATGGCAATTACAAAACGTTTGTCCAGTAACTCCGGGTTATATTGTTCCAGTTCATTCCGGAGTATTTCAAATTCTTTTCGATGATCCGGGCTGTCGGCCGGTATCATGAACAGGAGAGCCACATTTCTTTCGATATGACGTAAAAACCGGTGACCCAGGCCTTTTCCTTCTGCCGCGCCTTCGATGATTCCCGGCAGATCGGCAATACAGAAACTCTTTCCGTCGCGGTATTCTACCATGCCGAGTTGTGGAGTGAGTGTGGTAAATGCATAGTCTGCAATCTTTGGAGTAGCCGCAGTCATTACAGATAATAGAGTCGATTTTCCGGCATTCGGAAATCCTACAAGACCCACGTCGGCGAGCACTTTTAGTTCCAGTACTTTCCATCCTTCAACGCCTTCTTCACCCGGCTGTGCATGTTCGGGTGCCTGGTTTGTGGGAGTGGCGAATCTTGCATTCCCCAATCCGCCGCGACCGCCTTTTAACCATATGATTTCCTGACCGTCTTCGAGTATTTCTCCTTCAATTAATCCGGTAATCTCATCTCTCGCGATTGTGCCAAGGGGAACATCGATAAAAATATCTTTTCCAAATCTTCCGCTGGAATTGTTGCCGCTTCCCGCTTCCCCGTCTTCAGCAAGGACATTTTTATAATACCTGAGAGAAAGGAGGGTCCAGGTGTTTTTATTTCCGCGAAGAATGATATGACCTCCACGCCCGCCATCACCGCCATCTGGTCCGGCAAGGGCGTTATATTTCGTGCGCATAAAATGTTTACTTCCGGCTCCACCATGACCGCTCTTGCAAAAAACCCGGATCTGGTCTACGAAATTACTTTTTTCCACTTTATTTTATTCGGGCAGCAAAGATAGCTTAATAAAGAGCTATCTGACAGTCAAAAGGCGTGCGACCAGGCCCGTCCAGCCTGTTTGATGAGAAGCACCCAGGCCCTTGCCGGTATCGCCATGGAAATATTCGAAAAACTGGATATAGCCATTGAAATTTGGATCTTTCTGAAACAAAGGCTGGTCACCATACACCGGCCGGTTTCCATTTGCATCCCGTGTGAATAAACCGATGACCCTTTCGGCCAGTTTATCCGAGATATCCTTCAGACAAAACAGATTGCCAGAGTTGGTTGGATATTCAACTCGGAAATCGTCACCGTAATAGTCATGAAACCTTTTCAGAGAGTCTATAATCAGGTAATTCATGGGCATCCAGACCGGTCCGCGCCAATTGGAGTTTCCTCCGAATAATGTTGTTTCCGATTCACCCGGGGTATAATGGACAGAGAACCACTTGTCGTCTATTTGCAATACATAGGGATGCGCTTCGTGATATTTTGATAAAGCTCTCAAACCATGATCGCTGAGAAACTCAGCCGTATCCAGCATCCGGTAAAGGATCCGTTTCATACGATGTCCGCGCAGAAGGGACAACAGATGTTTTTCATCCTTTCCTTTTTCTCCCCATTTCGAAACCAGGTTTGCCAGTTCCGGTCTGTTGTTAAGAAACCAGTACAACCTTTCTGTAAATTCTTTTTGATCCTTCAGCAGATCGTCGTCGAGAATTTCCACTGCCAGAAGCGGAATCAAACCGACCATGGATCGGATCTTTAATTTTTCGAATCTCCCATCAATTTTCTGGATGGCATCATAATAAAATTCGTCTTCATCATCCCAAAGGCCCGTGTCGTTTTCACCACCGGCAAACATGGCATGGGCGATATAAAGGAAATGTTCAAAGAATTTCGTGGCCATGTCCTGATAAACATCATTCGTTTTGGCCAGTTCCAATGCGATCCGCATCATATTGAGCGAGTACATACACATCCAGCTCGTTGAATCGGATTGTTCAAGAATGGAACCATCCGGTAGTGGTGTATTTCTGTCGAAGAGTCCGATATTGTCCATCCCCAGGAAACCCCCTTCAAATATATTATTCCCCTGCTCATCTTTCCTGTTCACCCACCAGGTAAAATTCATGAGTAGTTTTAGAAAAATGGTTTCCAGAAATTTTGGGTCCCCCTTACCCGTTGCCGTTTTTTCGATGCTGTACACTTTCCAGGTAGCCCAGGCATGCACCGGGGGATTTACATCCGAAAAAGCCCATTCATAAGCAGGTAGCTGTCCATTCGGATGCATAAACCATTCATGAGTGAGGAGGGTGAGTTGATGTTTTGCAAAATCAACATCAAGATCTGCAAAACAGATGCAATGAAAGGCGAGGTCCCATGCAGCAAACCAGGGATATTCCCAACTGTCGGGCATAGATAAAATATCTGAACTGTTCAAATGCCGCCATTCATGGTTTCTTCCGTTTATTCTTTGCGGAGGAGGTGGCGGACCGGCGGGATCACCGGTTATCCATTTCTCCACATTATAATAATATAATTGCTTGCACCAGATCATGCCGGCATATGCCTGGCGTTGAATGGATTTTAATTCATCCGTTGGCAGGTTGGTTTGTTTTTCCGCATAAAAAGCATTTGCTTCTTCAATCCGCGCTGAAAATATACTTTCGAATTCCTGAAAAGGATTTTCAAGTTCAGACACGCTCATGCGTAAGCGAAAAGTTTCCGATTGGCCCGCTTCGATCGTCTTATTAAAATGGAAAGCAGCTTTTGTACCACTCTGACCTGGGTTCACGCTGGCAGCCTGATGCAGTATATAATTATTGATTCCATCCTTAAAATAACAATCATTTTTGTTTTGAGCCAGGTAGCATTTTTCATTGTTGGTTTCATTGTCACAGAAAAGAATTTCCCCGGGATTTTCTGCATAGAATCTGCGGAGGCCCAAAATTTCATGCTCAATGATCATCTGGCTCTCAGTTTCCCTTTCCATTCCAGGTTTCGGATGTGCATATCCCAGGTCCCAGTTATTCCGGAACCAGATATTGGGCAATACATGAAGGGGTGCCGCTTCCGGGCCACGGTTAAAAACCGTAATCTTCATCAGGATATCTTCCGGCGAAGATTTTGCGTATTCAATAAAAACATCAAAATATCTGTTTTCATTAAAAACTCCCGTATCCTGAATTTCATATTCCGGATCTTTTTTACCCCTCCGTGCGTTTTCTGCCAGCAAATCTTCATAAGGAAATGCCGCCTGCGGATATTTATACAGCATTTTCAGGTAAGAGTGACTGGGTGTTGCATCCAGGAAATAATACAATTCTTTTACATCTTCCCCGTGATTACCCTGGTTTCCGGTTAGTCCGAAATAGCGCTCTTTCAGAATCGGATCGCGTTCATTCCAAAGGCTAACGGCAATGCATAGTTGTAATTTGCTATCGGCCAGTCCGCCGAGGCCGTCTTCTCCCCAGCGCCAGGCTTTACTCCGGGCCATTTCGTGGGAAGTAAATTCCCAGGCAGATCCATCAGCGCTATAATCCTCCCGAACAGTACCCCATTGGCGTTCACTGAGATAAGGCCCCCAGTTTTTCCAGGCCGGATCTTGTAGTCTCTTGCTTTCTTGGGTCATAACGGGGCATTGAAAAGAGCACGGGTCAGGAGTAAATTTTATCTATGTAGGATTTGTATTTCTCAAGAACTACTTTTCGTTTGAAATTTAATTTGGGTGTCAGTTCACCGGATTCGACACTCCATTCAACAGCCAGCAGTTCAAATTTTTTAATTTGCTCCACATGATTAAATTGTTGATTGTATTCGTCAATCAACGTTCTGTAAAATTTCCTGACTTCGGGATTTTGGATCATTGCTTCATGGGAGGAAGTATCATAATCATGTTGCTTGCACCATTCTGTCAGGTGGGCGAATGCCGGTACTACCAAGGCACCCACAAACTTCTTTTCAGCCCCTACAACCACAACCTGTTCAATGTATCTGGATTCCTTGAGTTTATTTTCTATGGCGGATGGCGCTACATATTTACCACCACTGGTTTTGAATAATTCTTTTTTCCGGTCCGTGATCCTCAAAAATTTTCCATCTTCCAGTACGCCGATATCCCCGGTATGAAGCCATCCGTCTATAATGGTTTCTGCTGTCAGGTCGGGGCGTTTGAAATAGCCTTTCATGACTGAAGGCCCTGCCACACAAATTTCTCCATCGGCTTCCAATTTAAATTCAACCCCATTTAAGATAGGGCCCACGGTTCCAAGGCGATTTAGTCCCGGACCGCGCCGGTTCACCGCTATAACTGGTGAGTTTTCTGTCGGACCATAACCTTCATAAACAGGGATGCGTGCACCGTTGAAAATACGTAATAGTCTTTCCTGGCATGCAGCACCACCGGTAATGATGTACTTAATATTATTTCCAAGAGCTTCCCGCCATTTATTGAAGATGAGTTTATTGGCCAGCGAGAGTTGCAGATTGTACCAAGGTCCCTGATCTTTATTATTGTCATATTTTTTCCCGAGCTCGACAGCCCAGAAAAACAGACTTCTTTTAATGCCTTTCAGTTCTGCCCCCTTCGCCATAATTCTTTCATATACTTTTTCAAGCAGGCGGGGTACGGTTGTAAATAGATCTGGTTTTACTTCGAGTAAATTGGCACCAATCGTATCCATACTTTCAGCATAATAAATACTGTTTCCGCTGAACAGGTAGATATAGCTCACCATCTTTTCGAAGATATGGTTCAGAGGCAAAAAGCTGAGCACTTTATAATCTGGCCGGTCCTCAAATGGAAAACTTTCCTTGGAAAACATCACATTGCTCAGAATATTATTATGTGTCAGCATCACACCTTTGGGAGTACCCGTGGTGCCTGACGTATAAATCAATGTGGCGAGATGGTTTCTCTCAACAGTTTTGCTGATCGCGTTCAATGCTTCTTTATTCGCCTCCGTGAGCGGCTCAAAAAGGGAAGACCAATGGTCGACATCTGGTATCTTATCAAAGGAGTAAATATTTTGAATTCCAGGAAGATTCTGTTTTATACTTCTGACTTTTTCCAATAAATCGATGTTACTTACAAAAACGTATTTTACAGATGCATCTCTGAAAATAAATTCCATTTCATGGATATTGGTCGTGGGATAAACGGGGACCAGGACAGCACCCAGCTTCTGTACGGCTAAATCCGTAATAAGCCACTCAGGCCTGTTTCCCGATATGATGGCTATTTTATCCTGATTTTCAACCGTCATGTCATTTCCTGATACGCCGATTTTCATCAGGCCGCAGGCTAGTGCGTCGACCATTTCGGATACTTCCTGCGTACTGTATTTTCTCCAGGCACCGTTTTCCTTTGCAGCAAACATGTCGGGCTTGGGAAATTTTTCCAATTGGCAGGCAATACAATCAAACAATCGTTCGGGCTTACTCATGGTGACTATTTGGTATTCAGATTACGATAGTTCTGACCGGCCGGTATTTTGAATATACGCCCTTTCTGAAAATTTATAAAGCGATTATATTCATCGGTATGCTGTGCGGTCCAGCTCTGGAAAGCCGACAGGCCCATGGCTGCGCCGAATGCCCATTCATCGTATGCATCAAAAAGGCCTTCTTTCAGAAGCTGACGCTGGTACTCAAAAAGTCTGAATGGATATTTATCACCAAACTTCTCAAACCACTCCAATATAAATTTACTTCTCAGGATATTCAGAGATTCGGGAGTTACACCGAGGGTTACTGACGGGCTCTGGTCAGCCATAACCGACAGATAAGCGTTTTCGAAAGGATTTTTTGATACCGATTTGGGCGATTTCAGATCTGTAAATAATTTCTTATATCCGTCTACCAGTAAGGATTTGATCTCGGGGGTCCGCTTACTGTAACTCTCCATATTAATAAATATCTCTCCGTAAATCAGGCACCAGACTTTGTCGTACGTATAATAATAGAACCTGGCCGCGTTGTAATAGTTTGAAGAATAGTTGGGATCCACTTCGATCCCTTTTTCCCAGAAACGAATAGCTTCCGCATCCTTTTCCACCCAAAGCATCTCACCATATTCGTTATACAATTCGCCGCTACTTGGAAATTTTTTGATTCCCTGTTTGTACATTTTATCTGCCTGCTTTTTTTCGTCGATGGCTTTGTAAGCCATTCCGAGAATCTGGTAACATTGTTCGTCAGCGTCATTGCGTTCGATCAGTTTTCTTCCGGATTCAACCGCAGCGCTGTAATTTCTCTGCAGATAATAAGTAAAAGTCAGATCTTTTTGTATTTCGATATTTCCGGGATCTTTTTTCAATGCGTTTGTCAGAACGATAATGGCATTGGGGTAATCACCGGTCCGCATAAACTGTCTGGCAATCCGGTGTAGTGAATCCGCCTGTTGGGCAAAACTATTGTTCAGCGAGAGTATTAGTCCAAAGAGAAACAGAAGTTTTTTCATGTATAGAATATAGACCTGCTTTATGAAACGGCCCGTGGCCGGATTAATTGTACTGTTAAAAATACTGCTTATCTGATTAGATGTGTAAACAGACCGTCGCGCAATTTGGGTTCAAACCAGGTGGATTTGGGCGGCATTATCTGACCGCTGTCTGCAATATCAAATAACTGTTCCATGCTGACCGGGTAAAGGCTGAACGCTACTTTCATCTGTCCGCTATCCACTCTTTTTTCAAGTTCTTTTAAACCCCGGATGCCTCCTACGAAATCGATCCTGTTATCCGTACGCGGATCCTGTATGCCGAGCCATTGAGAAAGTATATTTTCCTGCAGAATGCTCACATCCAGAATTCCGATAGGGTCGTTTGGAAAACTATCCTTCTTTGCTTCGAGATGATACCAGTTGCGCTCCAGATACATCCCGAAGTTATGTAAGAGACCGGGTGAATAGGGGGCATTTACTTTTTTTACTTTGAAATTCTTGTTAAGCTTTTCCAGAAAACTGTCTGTATCAAGTCCGTTGAGGTCCTTCACCAGGCGATTATAGTCCATGATGTGCAATTCATCGTGTGGGAAAAGGGTTGTTAAGAAATAAGATGCTTCCGTGGTTGCATCTTGCCCCATGGCAGTTTTAACTTTCGCAGCAGAGGCTGCGCGATGATGTCCATCAGCGATATAGGTAAAGGGAATTTGCTTTTCAAATATTTTTGTGATTTCATGTATTGTTTGCGGTTCATGAACCACCCATACCCTGTGGCCCACGCCATCTTCAGCTACAAAATCTCCGGCGGCTTCGTTTGCGTCTTTCCAGTTGCCGATCAGATCGCTCAGCGTAATGTTTGATTTATACGCCAGGAATACATTTCCCGTCTGAGCACCGGTGATGCGCATATGGTTGATCCGGTCCAGTTCTTTTTCGGGACGTGTCAGTTCGTGCTTTTTTATAATATTATTCTCATAATCTGCGACTGCACTTACGCAAACCAGGCCGGTCTGCCTTCTTCCCGCCATATTTAATTCATATATGTAAAAACAAGGATTTTCATCCCGGATAAGTATTTTATTATCCTGAAAGATGAACAAATTATCGGCCGCCTTGTGATATACTCTGTCGCTATGAACATCCGTTCCTTCGGGGAGATCAATTTCTGCTTTTGTGATGTGCAGGAACGAATACGGATTGTTTTCAGCGACGACCCTTGCTTCCGCGCTGTTTAAAACATCATAAGGAAGAGAAGCAACCCGGGGAGCCAGTTCCTTTGCGGGTCTCAGGGCTCGAAAAGCTGAAATGATAGCCATAGATAAATTAAAGTTGATAGATGAGTTCGCTCAATGCTTTTACACTTTCAAGCGGAAGGGCATTATAGAGTGAAACCCGGTATCCGCCAACACTCCGATGGCCTTTTACGCCGATCATTTGTTGTTCTTTACAGGCTTCGAGGAATTTCTTTTCAAGTATTGGGTCGCTGATCAGGAAAACCACATTCATCCTGCTTCTGTCTTCTTTTGCGACTGTCGGGTTAAATCCCTGTTTTTCATCCAGCGTTTTATAAAGAAGGTCGGCTTTTGCTCTATTTATTTTTTCAATTGCTCCCACACCCCCGATTTTTTTCAGCCAGCGTAAAGTAAGAAGGCAGACATAAATGGCGAATACCGGAGGTGTGTTCAGCATGGAACCCGCTTCGATATGTTTCCGGTAATCCATCATGCCCGGCAGTTTACGATCAACCTTTCCCAGTATGTCTTTGCGAAGGACTACCATATTCACACCTGCGGCACCGATATTTTTTTGCGCACCTGCATAGATGAGTGCGAAACGGTTAAAATCCATTTCATAACTCAGGATGTCACTGCTCATGTCTGCGATCAGCGGAATATCTGTTTCCGGGATCGAAAACATCTCCGTTCCCTCAATGGTATTGTTAGTGGTATAATGAAAATAAGCCGCTGAAGCTGGAATTTCATATCCCTTCGGTATATAAGTATAATTTTTGTCCTTTGAAGAAGCGAGAACATCCACATTGCCAAACACACCTGCTTCCTTAATGGCTTTTGTTCCCCAGGTTCCGCAGTCGAGATAGGCGGCTGTCTGATTTTCATTGAGCAGATTCATGGGCACCTGGAAAAACTGGGTTGTGGCGCCTCCATGCAGGAATAATACTTCATGGTCGCTGTCCAGCTTCATAAGTTCCTTTACCAATGATACCGCTTCATCCAAAACCGATTGAAAAAGGGCTGTCCGATGTCCGATTTCTAAGATGGAAAGCCCGGTATCCCGGAAATTCAAAATGGCTTTGGCTGATTCATCAAAAACCTCTTTTGGCAGAATGCTTGGACCCGCGTTGAAATTATGTATCATTCGTGTTTTGACTTGGGAGCGCAATTTACAACTTTTCGAAAGGCTTGAGTTGCGCAAAACGGAGACTAGGTTCCTTCAGGTTTGGGAGTTGGCAGATAATCCTCCGGAATATCTTTCATAAAACTGTCTTCCACCTGTTGCAATGTCAGATGCTTGTGCTGATCCAAAAATTCCTTTACAAGAGCATGATACAAAGATTTATGTGTCGGTAGTTTCAAGCGGATTCGGGCTTTCAGTTTTCCCTCTTCCGTACTGTATATAAACTTGGCATAAATATTAGCCAGCGTCATCCGTTCGTTGGATTCCTTCTGTTTTTCAGTAAGCACCCGCTTACTCATATCGGGCATCTTGGATACAACCGTTTTATCCTGGTATCTTTTATATACAAGCATCTTTCCGACAGAGCCGGAAGCGTTCTGGACGAATGGATTGTTCTTTATTATCGCCATAAGAATAATTTAAGTACTAAAATAA
>DASXNJ010000070.1:0-18742 GCA_036495145.1 Puia sp. | reverse complement strand
GCGGCGGTTATGGAAGCCGTTTTATAATACGCTGTCCGATGTGGAAAAGTTCCGGCTGGGCGAAAAAGCAATCCCTCATTTTGAAAACACACCCATAACAGAATTTAATTTTCTGAATACAACCATTAGTCAGTTTATCCGGGATGCAGACAGAGAGTATTTTTTATTAAAGGAATTTACCGAAAACGCCTCACATGAACTGCAGACCCCGCTGGCAGTCGTGCGGTCAACACTGGATGTTATGATGCAGGATGAGAAACTATCTGAATCCCAGAGTAATTCCTTGCAGGCAGCCTATTCCGCCATTCAGAAAATGTCAAAACTCAATCAGTCATTATTGCTGCTCAATAAAATCGAAAATAAACAGTATTCAAATATCGCTTCATTTGATTTCAAAACACTGGTTCAGGAAAAGATGTCCGACTGGCAGGAACTCTGGCAGGGGAGGAGCCTGCATATTTCTTCCTCTCTTGAGTCGGCAACTGTTTCGATGAACGAACAGCTGGCTGAAATGATGATCAGCAATCTTTTCAGCAACGCAGCCAGACATACCCCGGACAATGGCCTGATACAAATCAGGCTGACATCCAATTTATTTGAAATCTCCAATACATCGGCCGATGGTGCTTTGGATCCCGCGAAACTTTTTAAGAGATTCTCAAAAGCCGGCCAGTCGACAGATCATCATGGTCTGGGATTATCGATCGTTAAGCAGATTGCGGACGTCTCATCCATGAAAATTTCTTATCGCCATGAAGGTGAAAAACATATATTTTCCCTGGAATTAAAGCCATTGCTGGAGTAATAACCACTTCTTCTTTTATAGGCTGAAATGCCGTTTTCCACTGACAAACGGACGTCACGAATTCGGAAGATTCATATAGAAAAGAAAAAAAGTTAATATGTTTTTCATGTTGTGCCTTCTGTTTCTTCCATCTCGATCAACTGCATTTGTATTTTTTCGCGGATATTTCTTTCCGTGGATCCCATGATAAATTGGATACCGTTTTTGTTATTCAGCTGATCAAACATATTCTGATGCACAGATGATTCTGACAACCAGTCACGTAAAAGCCTGAGTTCGTCTTCACTCAGTACAAATCCGGCGTAATAGTTACACAGTACATTCAATATGGGTTCCAGATCTTTCATGCATCATAAATAAGTTGTAACAGATCAATTGATATGTACAATATACTGAAAAATAGGGCTGCCCTGGCATGCATATTGCAAACTAACAGAATGCTTCGTATCTTGCCACTCTGCGAATAAAAATTCCTGTCAACCTTGCAATACAAACCCATTAAGTCCCTGGCTCAGTACAAATCGTACGAGAGCTACCTCGAAAAGATGTTATGGATAAAGGAAAAATCCGATTTGGAAAAAGAATCCATACAACACCTGATTTCATTGATCGGGAAATGGGATGCTGATCATCTCACCACATCTTCTGTCATACCGAAAGCCCCGCAACGCGACCCGATTGAAGTCCTGGACAATTTAATGAAGGCAAATAAGATAAATTCCAGTGACCTGGCAACAACCCTGGGGATCAGCCAGAGCGGTATATCCGATATACTGAATTACAGGCAGGAACTAACGGATGAGTTGAGGGCAAAACTATCTCAGAAATTTAAAGTATCACTGGACGTATTTAGCAAAGCAGTTTAATAGTTTCACGCGAATAAATCAGGCCGCCGCGCGCCTGCTCAATCACATTCACTCCAGATTCATTTTTTTCATCAGATTGATAAAACGGGGATTATTCCGGATCGGAATAAATCCAGGATCTACTTTTATCCAAAACAAATGCAGGTCCCGCATATCGTAGGATTTTTCCAATTGTTCCAGCGCTTTATCATATTCACCCAATGCGGTGTAAGCCTGGGCAATCCTGTAGGGAGATAACCATACACCCGTCAATTTTAATGTACTGTCCAATAATTTCTTCGCTTTATCATGTTCCCCGGCTAACGAGTACCCGTAACTCTGCATGATGGCGTAATAATCGATCGGATTGGCATTATGATCTGTTGTTGAAACTTTATCGAATTGCTGTATCGCTTCAGGATACATTTTTTTCTGGGCATACACGAGCCCCAGCGACCAGGCGACGACGGCTGCCTGCAAAGGTGTTGGTTTCAATTTATCAAGCCTGTCTATCGCTTTATCATTCAGGCCAGCAAAATAATAATTTCTGCCAAGTACCCAGTTCGCACCAAATGCCAGGGGGTCCAGTGCTGCGGCTTTTTCAGCTTCTTTTAATCCTTCCTCTGTGTGCCCGGTATACTGCAAAAGATTTCCATAATATAAATGGGCGATGGGATTATTGGGATCCAGCTCGATGGCCCGTTCCAATGTTTTTTTTGACTTGTCCCATTCGAAATCGAAATTATGCTGGATAAATCCCAGGGACGTAAGTCCTTCACTCAGATTACTATCTAATTCAAGCGCCTGATTGGCATAACCTCTGGCAATGGGGATTGCTTCCAGCTGGCTCATTCCCTGAAAATTATACGTATAGCAATCAGCCAGACCTGCGTAGGCCAGTGCGTAATTGGGATCCAGCTGGATGGCCCGTTTGAAATTGGCCTCGGCACTGTCGAAATTTGTTCTGCTCCTTCCATTCCAGAAATTTCGGCCCTTTAAATAATATTTATAGGCTTCCACATTATCGGTATTATGCCTGGAAATATTATTTTTTTCCTGCTGGGTCACATTTGCTTTCAGGGCCTTGACGATTTCACCGGCAACTTTCGACTGAATGGACAGAATATCCTTTGTTTCATATTCAAAATCATCGCCCCAGAGTCTTTTGTTGGTATTTACTTCAATCAGTTCGGCAATGATATGGATTTTATCTGAGTGCCGTTCCATAGTGCCGGAGAGAATTGCAGCCACCCCCAGTTCATCGGCTATTTCCTTCAGGGTCTTTGTAGTTTTTTTAAAACTCCGGACAGAAAACCAGCCGATGACTTTTTGAAGAGAAGATATTTTTGAAAGATTCTTTATAATGTCCTGCGTGATGCCATCTGAAATATAAATTTCAGTGTCCATGACGCCTACATTTTCAAAGGGTAAAACGGCAATCGTTTTTTCACCTTCGGAAAATCCGTTTACATGAATCAGGTTCCGGTAAATAAAAAAAGCCACTATGAATATGAATGCTGATACCAGTGCCAATATCCATTTTTTGCCTTCGGTTTTTCTCTCCTGCAGTTTGCCTTCCATTTTCTTTTTATCCGGTACGAGAAATCCCTCGTTGGCAAGCGCGAAAACTTCCATGGGTTCATCCACATTCTTAAACCGGAATTTTCCGATCGGGACTGTCCTGAACCCGGACTGATTTTTTAATTTGTTATTGATTTCCGATGAAAAAAGAACAGAGTTTGCAACGCCCAGTGATTGTATTCGGGATGCCACGTTCACTCCGTCGCCAAAAACTTTACCGTCCTCAAAAAATATTTCGCCAATATGTAAGCCAATCCGCAGGGGAACCATGGGTTCTGTTTGCAACTGCTGTTGCAATTCGATAGCACACTGTACTGCCTGTATGGCGCTTCCGAAACTACAGAGACTTCCGTCGCCATAATCATTCAGGATTTCGCCATTATGTTTGGCGACCGATTGTTTCAATGCCGACAGATATCGCCTGTTCATGTTAACAGCCGCTTGTTCGTCCTTCTGCATGACGGCAGTGGACCCAACGATATCGGTAAAAAGTATTGCGGCGAGCCGGTGTTCCTGCATGGTGAAATGTCGCAAAATTAAAGATACAGGATCCGTAACGGGAGCCTTACTCATTTCGATAATGAACTACCCATTTATAGGTATTTACTCCTTTTTGCCCAGCTAAAATCCTATATTTCAAAAGAATAATTGGTAAAGTAGAATAAATTTCAAAATGACTGACCGCTATGGGAAAAAAATTACTGTTCCAAAAATGACAGTAACCAGATACATTCTTAGTCCCCCCGGCTGAAAACTAAATATAGCCATATACAAAACGGAATGAAACCGGGTTCCTGCAAAAGTTATATTCATGTAGGTCCGGTCTGATCGTTCCTCTTTCGACCTCATTATGAATTCAAATAATATAATTCGTTAAACCTTATAAACGCAGCTTATGAAGAAAATTATCCTTTTGGCAATTTGCACGTTTTTAGCGGTGGCCGGTATTTATTCTCAGGGCTGCATTGCCATCCGTAATATCTCAGGCTTTGGTCAGTTTGCCCAATTGGGGTATGGGCAGTCGAAGGACAAATGGGCCCTGGATATCAATAATCGCTATTTCCAGGCACCCACCGTCTATTCGGGCGATGCGAAGCAACCCGACGATGGAATAACTTTGTATGAATACACAATGAATTTTGAACTAACCAGGATACTGGAAAATGGCTGGTCGATCGCAATGGACCTGCCTTTAACGGCGAATAGCGCTACCAGCACACTGGAACATCAGTCCGGAGTTCAGCATACCACATCCGCCTTTGGTTTGGGCGATATGCGTTTTACGGTTTATAAATGGGTACTGAATACGAATAAAATGCAGAGAGGAAACCTGCAGGTAGGCTTGGGAATAAAATTTCCAACGGGTAGTTATAATTACGAGGACTATTTTTATTACGACCCAAATAATCACGCCGCCAAAGAGTTATCACCCATTAATGTTGCGATACAGTTGGGAGATGGAGGAACGGGCATTACCACAGAGCTCAACGGATATTATATTTTCAACAGAAAACTGAGTATTTATGGAAATTTTTTCTACCTGATAAATCCCCGGAATGTCAACGGCACCTATAGTTTATTTCCCAATGCTCCCGCTAATTTTGTAGCCCTGGCGAAAGCAACCGGAACGGATGTCAACAGCGTTCCCGATGCATATACTTTGAGGGCAGGCGCAGATTTCACGATGGACAGACTGGTTGCCGCATTGGGCCTTCGCTACGAAGGTGTCCCTTCGCGTGATCTGGTTGGGGAAAGTGATGGGCTCCGCAGGGTTGGTCATATTTTTTCGATAGAACCCGGACTTCAATATAAATTCAAAAAATCTTTCCTGTATACCTTTGTCACGATTCCCGTTGAACGTGCAACAGTCAAGGCCCCGACTGATGAACAGGCAAGCCAGATAACCGGCACAAACTTTACAACTCCCGGGCATTTTGCCAACTATGTTATTTTCCTGGGTTATACGTTTACATTTTAAACGACATCCCTATTAAGTGTAAACTCTCAATAAATGATATTAGTCGTTGATAATCATGATATCAATGACCAGTATTTCTATTCATTTGATCTACTGAAATCTTGTTTCGCGTGTTTTATTAACCACCGGCGACCATTTAGATCTGTGACTTTACTTATTTATGTAGATAGCAGAACCAAATGGTTGATATATATCTGTATATGCGTTAATTACGGTGTGGAATTTACATTGCGGGATCTCGTAAACCTACGAATAAAATCGAGTGAACCTGCTCTTTCAAAAGATCCTCTCAACACCTAGTTTTGATATATCCAATCCGAAAGAAACCAACTATCCAATCCGAAAGAAAAAACCGATCCAATCCGAAGAAACCGACTATCCAAATCCTGTAGTAAAACTATTAAGATCCTATTTTTGAAAAACCGCTGGTAAACTGGCGGTTTTTTATTTGGATTACTCTATTGATATTGACCTGAATAATTGATTATCATTTTGTAGTATGAGCTAATTACAAAATTACTTTTAGTGGTTACTGATATAGCTGAACATAAATTTCGTACCGTTTAAAACTGTTGCTGAATGGAAAAACTGAATGAAATGGAATTAGAAATTCTAGTTACCATACGGAATAACGAGACAATCGAATCGAATCAATTTTATAAGCTTTTCGGAGACCGCTGGCCGTTTTATAAGGAATCTGTAGACGTTTTACTAGAAAGAGGTCTTTATACAAATGCTGATTTTCAGGCCATGCCGGGATTCAAAAAGTACGAATTGACAAAACAGGGGAACAATAGAGTCAGTCAATTATTAAGCGAACGCTCACATGCCGTTCACGTAAAACTCGCGCATCTACGGCATTCAAAAAATATCGAATCTTCTCATCGCACATATTCCCAGTTCAGCCTGTTTGCTTTTTTTGCCCAATTTTCCGGTCGATTCAAACGTCACCAGGCACATTAGTCTCATCGTAAGCAAACCAACTGGTTCCCTGATTTTTCCGGTTAAATAATCAGATGGGGATTTTCAGACTTTTAAGCAACATTTTCTTTTTCCTGCTGTCTTTCCTGGAACAGGGCGATCTGTCTGTTCCACTAAAACTCAAATCTTGTCTATGTTTCGCACGACATTGAAAGCAGGACTCCGCAATTTCTGGAAAAACAAAAGTTATAGTATCCTGAATATCCTGGGACTGGCGATCGGTATCGCATGTGCGGGTCTTATTTTTTTATGGGTCGAAGACGAAACCACCTTTGACAAAGTACATATAAAAAAGGACCGTCTTTATCTGGTGATGAATAACTGGCCTTTCTCCCAGCATTTCAGCACTTATGATAATACGCCGGGTCTGATGGCCCCTGCTGTGAAAAAGGAAATTCCGGGGATTGCCAATGCCTGCCGTATCACAGAAGGACAGCGCACACAGCTTGTACGGATTGGCAATAAGTCCGTTTATGCCGACGGGGCATATGCGGATTCTTCACTGTTCAGTATGTTCACGATTCCATTTGTACAGGGGACTGCCGCAACCGCATTTCCCCAATTACATTCCATGCTGATTACTGAAAAGACTGCCCGGAAGTTTTTTGGTAATGACAATAACGTAATCGGAAGGACGGTCCGGCTCGATAATAAGCAGGATTATCAGATTACCGGTGTTTTAAAGGATCTTCCGGAAAATAACACCATCCAGTTTGAATGGCTCGTACCCTTTGAAGTTTTCTATAACGAAAACAGCTGGCTAAAAAATTGGGATGCCAATGGCATACTCACCATGGTCGAATTGGAAAAAACAGCTCAGCCGGATCTGATCAACCGGCAACTGCATGATTTTATAAAAAAAAGGGTACCACAGTCGATTGTGAGCAGTTTTCTTTTCCCGATGAACGACTGGCACCTTCGGTGGGATTTTGAAAATGGGAAACTTACGGGCAGGGGTCGGATCCAGTATGTGCATATGTTCAGCCTGATTGCATGGATCATTCTTTTTCTTGCCTGTATAAATTTCATGAACCTGGCTACTGCCCGAAGTGAAAAACGTGCGAAGGAAGTTGGCGTGAGAAAAGTACTCGGATCGGGCAGGGGCAGGCTCATTGTTCAATTCATTGCTGAAGCGTTGTTCCTGGCTTTCCTCTCCGTTATTGCGGGCATTCTGCTCATGATGGTATCTCTTCCGCTTTTCAACACGTTGGCGCAAAAGCACCTCATTTTGAATTTGACAAACCCGTTCCACCTTTTATATCTCCTCGGCATTACCCTTGTATGCGGACTTGTAGCCGGAAGTTATCCTTCCCTGTATCTTTCATCTTTCAACCCGGTTTTCGTATTAAAGGGAATTAAAATGAAAAGCGGCAGCGCGGCCATGATCAGAAGGGGTTTGGTTGTAATGCAGTTTTCTGTTTCCATCATTCTCATCATCAGTACCATTATTATCTTCCAGCAGATCGATCATGTAAAAAACCGAGACCTCGGTTATGACAAGGACAATCTCCTGGTGATGGATGTGCAGGGAGACATGGGTAAACGGTTTAATGCCATCAAACAGGATCTGCTGAATACGGGTGTTGTGGAAAAAGCAGCACTTTCGGACCATGAAACCATTTATGGAGGAAACAACAGTGATCATTACAGCTGGGAAGGCAAGGATCCCAATGCAACCCACATCGTTTCACAGCGAAATGTGAGCCCGGAATTACTTTCCACCAACGGAATACGGGTGGTGATGGGACGGGATTTTTATCCTGATCCGGTACTGGACAGTAACAATATTATCATTACCGAATCGCTCGCGAAAATTATGAATAAGCCAAATCCCATCGGAACAATCATCAGTGCCGGTGAGGATCGCTACACAGTTATCGGCATGGTAAAAGATTTTGTCTATGGAAATGTATACGGCACCACACCGGATCCATTGATTTTCTTCTGCAACCCACATTATGAGTACGAAACCGTAATGTATGTTAGGATGAAAAAGCAGATGATTACCGAAAAAGCCGTTGCTCAGATTGAATCGGTCATGAAAAGAGATAACCCGCTGTTCCCTTTCCAGTACCGGTTTGTGGATGACAAATTTAACCAGCTCTTCCTGAGCGAAATGCTGGTCAGTAAATTGTCAAGAGTGTTTGCCGCCCTCGCTATTTGTATTTCCTGCCTGGGATTATTTGGTCTGGCTGCCTTTACGGCAGAACGAAGAACAAAAGAAATCGGTATTCGTAAAGTGCTGGGCGCAGGTGTTATGGGACTGGCGGGTTTATTGTCGGCCGAATTTTTAAAACTGATCATTCTTTCATCGCTGCTGGCATTCCCGGTAGCCTGGTACGCCATGCATTCCTGGCTGCAGAATTATTCTTATCATATTACGATCAGCTGGTGGGTATTTTTTGCCGCTGCCGGTGCTTCCATTCTGATCGCACTGATCACCATCAGCTTCCAAACGATCCGTGCAGCCATAGTGAATCCGATCAGGAGTCTCAGATCTGAATGAATGGCCCCTCATGTTAAGTCAGTCAGGTTCTTTATATTAGAATTTAATTCTCCCAAAATGGAAAATATATTTCGCAAAGAATTTGTTGATCAGTGTCTGATCACCATCGATGAAAATACGGTGAAGATAAAAAGTTGTTTGCAGGAGCTGGATGAAAAAGACATCTGGTTTCGTAACAATGCGCACATCAACAGCGTTGGAAATATTTTACTTCATTTATGCGGAAATATCCGCCAGTATATCATTTCTTCTTTAGGCGGAGAACCTGATATACGCGAAAGGGATCTTGAATTTTCCACTACCGGTGGTTTTACCAAAATAGCACTGGCCGCAAAATGGCAGGATACGATTCAGGAGGCAAAAATGATTATCAGCCATGCCAGCAGTGAAAATCTGCTTCGCCGGCGGGTGGTTCAGGGCACTTCTTATTCCGGTGTTGGTATTATCATTCATGTAACAGAACACTATTCTTACCATACCGGTCAGATCATTTTTCTGACAAAGCTTTTTAAAAATATCGATATGGGTTTTTATGCCGGAAAAGATCTGAATCAGAGGAACGCTTAAAGCTTAAAGCCTAAAGCCTAAAGCCCAAAGCCCAACGACCGTCCTGTCAACGATCAACGTTCAACCGTCAATAATCCAGGGGATTCTAAAATAGGTTATCTTGCTGGTATGAACCCCGACCGTATTACCCAGTCCCAACTGGCGTATCAGGAATTGTTGGAATTAAATATTCAATACGAGGAATCGGTCTTGAATCTCATGAAATATCCCAACAATCACGAGTTGAGAAATATCAAAGAAGAAATGGCGGTGAAGGTCAGGCATTGTGAAGAGAAATTCACCAGGGAATATGCTGATCTCATTCTGAAGGGCGTAACTTTTCCCAGGGATCTGAATATAAACAACGCCACACATTCGCTGTAGCTTTTACAAGAATCGGGTACATTCAATAAAAATTTTTGTTTTATTCATTTCTTCATACCACATGACGGGGTTGAGGAACTTTGATAATTTTGAATAGCTATTCACGGCAGTGAAATGAATGACAGCGATTTTTTTATCTGGTAATTATTACTGAACATGTTTGAAAAAAGATTAAGGAGCCAGGAATGGTTTGGCCGGAAGGGTAAAGATGGATTTATATACAGGGCATGGATGAAGAATCAGGGTATCCCGGATTATGAATTCAATAACAAGCCCGTCATCGGTATCTGTAACACATGGAGTGAGCTAACGCCCTGTAATGCGCACTTCAGAGAGCTGGCGGAATCCGTAAAACGCGGCATTTCAGAAGCCGGCGGTTTCCCGGTTGAATTTCCGGTCATGTCCCTGGGTGAAACACTCATCAAGCCAACGGCCATGCTGTACAGGAATCTTGTCAGCATGGATGTTGAAGAATCTATCCGGGCGAATCCTATCGACGGAGTCGTTCTGTTATGTGGCTGTGATAAAACGACTCCCTCTCTTGTGATGGGCGCCTGTAGTGTAAATATTCCTTCCATTGTTGTTTCCGGCGGCCCGATGTTAACGGGCAACTACAAAGGAAATAAAATCGGGACAAGTGATGTATGGCGCTATCACGATGACATCAGAACGGGAAAAGTTTCGGACGAAGAATTTCTGACTATTGAAGCGGCTATGTGCCGAAGCCGCGGACATTGCGCCGTGATGGGTACCGCCTCATCCATGGCCTGCATGGTGGAATCCCTGGGCTTATCTCTTCCGGGCAACGCGGCGATACCGGCAGCGGACTCCAGAAGAAAAGTACTTGCCCAGTTATCCGGATTGAGGATCGTAGAAATGGTAAAGGAAGATTTGAAACTATCGGATATACTCAGCCGAAAAGCATTCGAAAATGCCATCATTACCAATGCAGCCATCGGTGGTTCTACCAATTTTGTGATCCATCTGCTGGCAATCGCCGGAAGAATCGGTGTTCCCCTTGAGCTAAAAGATTTTGACAGGTTATCTGCTGGAGTGCCGCTGATCGCAAACCTGCAGCCCTCCGGTAAATTTTTTATGGAGGATCTTTTTTATGCTGGCGGATTACCTTCCGTTTTAAAAGAACTCGACCAATTATTGAATAAAGATGCGATTACAGTAAACGGAAAGTCCATTGCTGAAAATTACGCAGCCACGGAATGTTTCAACAGGGAAGTGATCGCATCAGTAGACAAGCCATTTACTTCGGAAACGGGGCTCGCCATTTTAACCGGAAATTTATGTGAAGCTGCTGCCGTCATCAAACCATCAGCGGCCAGTCCGCATTTAATGCAACATCAGGGCCGCGCGGTGGTATTCGAAAATATTGAAGATTTTAAATCGAGAATTGATTCGCCGGATCTGGAGGTAGACGAAAACAGCGTTCTTGTATTAAAGAATGTCGGGCCCAAAGGTTATCCCGGCATGCCGGAAGTGGGCAATATGGGAATTCCATCCAAATTACTAAATAAGGGAATCAGGGATATGGTGCGTATCTCCGATGGAAGAATGAGTGGAACCGGTTTTGGAACTATTGTTTTACATGTTTCACCTGAGGCTGCCGACGGTGGAAAATTTGCATTGATCGAAAACGGTGACATCATTACGCTGGATGTGCCGAACAGGAAATTAAATATAAACGTCACGGAAGAAGAGTTTACCGAAAGAAAAAAACGGTTTGTTTTTTTGCCGGCCGTTACCAATCGGGGTTACGTGAAGTTATATATCGACCATGTGCAACAGGCACATCTGGGTGCAGATCTGGATTTTCTGGTCGGGGGATCCGGTAGTTCCGTTGTTCGTGATTCGCATTGATGCGGGATATTTTATATCTGGAAAAAAATTTATTTCACCGAAGATTTTCTAAATCCCGGTCCTTTTATAAAGCGGCCGGGTCTGGCACCCGTATGTTCACCATTTTTTATAACCTGTACACCGTTTACCAGGACATCGGAAATACCGGTTGCGTACTGCAGTGGTTTCTCATAGGTCGCATGATCTTTTACAAGTTTTGGATCGAAGAGGACTATGTCCGCATAATTACCTGGTTTCAATTCTCCTCTGCGGTCCAGCTTCAGGTTCATGGCAGGCAGTTTTGATAATTGATAAATGGCCTGTTGCAAACTGAGCATTTTTTCATCGCGTACGAATTTTCCGATCACCCTGGCAAATGTGCCATAGGCCCTGGGATGTGCACTGGACAGAAGGAACACTCCCTCAGGGGCTGTTGATGCTTCGTCGGATCCAAAACTTACCCAGGGCAAAGCAACTTCCCTGCGCACATTATTTTCATCCATTGAGGAATACACGACTTCAATCCTGGTACTGTCTTCTACAATTAAGTCCATAGCAGTTTCTTCCGCAGAGCGGCCGCGGTATGCGGCAACTTCCGCGAGCGTTTTCCCAATATATTTTCTGAGTGAATCTTTTTTAAAACCGATCATTAAAACACCTGCTGCTCCGCCTGCCTGGTAGTATGTATTTTCCCAGTCGGTTGCGTTCGTGTTCATCGCCTTTTTCATTTGTTCGCGGATCTTTTTGTCCTGCAACTTTTTCCATAACTTATCAAAACCACCATCCTGCAGACCAGGAGGAAAAGAAGCCGTCAGTCCGGTCGCACTTCGGTTATATGTGTACATATTAGCTGTAATAGGCACACCTTCTTTTCTTGCCTTTTCCACTATTTTAATAAGACTGTCAAGTTTCGACCAGTTATCCCTGCCCGCTTCTTTTAAATGATATATTTCAACCCGGATACCGGTTTGTTTGGAAATGCTGATCAATTCCCGGACGGCTTCAAATAATTTACTCCCTTCGCTTCGAATATGACTCGTATACATGCCGCCGTATTTAGCAGCTTCTTTTGCCAGTGGAACCAGTTCGTCCGTTTTTGCGAAGAAATCAGGTGGGTAAATAAGGGCGTTGGTTATTCCCATGGCGCCTTCGTCCATGGCCTGATCTATCAATAATTTCATGTGATCCAATTGTGTAGCCGTCGGCGCTACATCATCCTCTCCAATTACATACTGACGCACAGTTCCTGTGCCGACAAACGACGCGATATTGCAACTGATGCCTTTTTTTTCAAGCCAGTTCATATATTCTCCCAGCGTATTCCAGGTTACCGGATATTTGATATCACGCTGGCCGTCGGCCATTTGTTTTTTCATCTTCTCATTCAACGGCCCCATACTTAATTCTCCAAATACTTCCAGTGTAACACCCTGACGTAAATCACTCTGTGAGCGGGCGTCCTGTATCAATGATTCTTCTGAATGACTGAGCATATTGATAAAGCCGGGCGATATTGCCTTGCCTTCCGCGTTTATTTCATTATTGGAGCGACTGTTTTTCAGATCACCGATAAACGCAATGGTATCTGCATCAATGGCAATATCCCCCTGGTAGGGTTCGCCTCCATTTCCGTCATAGATTAAACCATCGCGTATGATGGTATCATAGGTCCGCGTGAGTTTACAGGATACAAGTGACATCAATAAAATAAATACAGGAAGAAAGAATTTCATGTGGGAGTTTTTCGGCGACGATTGAAGATACCGAAATCATTCCTTTTTGAAATAACCGGAACCGGATGTGTAATAATTTGCACAAAGCTACAGCCGGGACGGGTGAATGATTCAATAGTTCAGGCAACCGGTATCCGGCTTTTCAAAATTGACAAAGAATTATACGGATTTAAGATTTTGAAACTGAAAGATTTGCATCCATGTCGGTAAAATATCCTTTTCTTTACCGGGAGAGATGTCGGACCACATCGCAGCAGGCCCGGATATTTATAGTATGTGGTCAGGGAGTCGCCATATAAAACAGAAACTGAAGGATCGGCCGGGAGGATTCCTTAAAAAATATGAAAATGAAAACACTGATTTTAATGATGGCATCTGTTTTCCTTTTTTCATTTGGTTGGGCCCAGAATGAAATAGTTCAGCCTGTTCGTGCGGTGAAAACAGAAGATGGAAATTTGTCTGTCGTGGTTCAGAAAGACGGTAAATATTTTTTCTCATACCAGAATGGCATGACCGGTAAAATGGACCAGAGAAATATTGTATTCAGCAACAAGCAGGAGATCAGGAATTTTGAAAGAAGAATCAGCAGGGCTTTATCAGCGAAGGACGGGACCGCTGATCTCGTCACATACAAATCATATAAAATTCGCCTGCTGACAGAGATCGGTGGTGTGTTTATGATCGTAAATGAAACAGGACAGTCTCAATCAACACTCCGGATTTCAAAAGAAATGTATAGCCAGGTAAATATGCTCTGAATCTCTTTTTGTTTTTCAAAGAAACAGTAAAGACCATCGTAAATCTTAATAAAACCTGGGACGGGCTCTATTAAAGGTCTTCGGGATCCGTTAATCCGCCCATGGCAGCCCTTCAAAAACGAAGGGTTTTTTTTTGGACAATAGTTGAATAATGGCCGGAATTTTCAAATAAATTCGCAGAATGACATTTGCAGAAAAGGCCATCCGGTTTAACAGGCAACTATCCTATACCGGGAATTCTCTGCCACCGGGTGTCCGGATGATGAATCCATTCGCAGAATCCGAACAGCCGCTGCTCATCGCCGAAAAATTTTACAGGAAATATTATAATGATGACGTGGTACGGCATCTTATACTCGGCATCAATCCGGGGCGGTTTGGAGCGGGACTAACAGGGATTCCTTTTACAGATCCGAAAAGACTCGGGAGTGAATGTGAAATTGGATATAATGGCAAACAGACACATGAACCCTCATCAGTTTTCATATACGAGATGATTCATGCTTACGGAGGCCCGAAAGCCTTTTACAGAGATTTCTATATCAATTCCATTTGTCCGCTGGGATTCACTTACTCAGATAACCGGAAAAGGGAAAAAAATTACAATTATTATGACAGCGCCGGGCTCATCGAAGCGGTTCGGCCATTTATCGTAGAAAATATCCGGACGCTGATCCGCATGGGTGTCAGCAGGGAAATCTGCTTTTGCTTTGGAACCGGTAAAAATGAAAAATTTTTGACAAAACTGAATCAGGAAATGGATTTCTTCAGAAAAATCATCCCGCTGGAACATCCCAGATATATCATGCAATATAAACATGCGGAAAAACATCGTTACATTGATAAATATCTGTCTGCATTTGAAGTTATAAAGACGGCCTGATCACTCCCGGCGGACTGCCTCTTAAAATTTTCTTATTATTATAAAACCCTGAAATGAAAAAAATCCTCATCTTACCCGCTTGCTTTTTTATGCTGCTTTTCGGTTATGCGCAGGAAAATATTACGATTATTCCCGCGCCCGTCAGCATCGATAAACATGAAGGACATTTTACGCTGCCTCCTGTCATAACGATCAGCGCCGGGGGTAATCCGGATTTAAAAACAGCGCTTACGGATTTGACTGACCATCTTACCATTCCCACCGGTTTTCACACGAGTATAACGAATTCAGGATCAGCCATCATCCATATTTTACTGAATAAGACGAATGATTCAGAACTCGGAAATGAAGGTTACCGGTTAACAGTAGAAACAAAAAAAGTGACCATCACAGCCAATCAGCCCGCGGGCATTTTCTATGGGATACAAAGTTTTTTACAATTGCTGCCTCCTGAAATCGAGAGCAGCAAACCGGTAAATTCCGTTGCCTGGACGGCACCTTGCGTATCCATTACAGATTATCCCCGGTTCGGATGGCGTGGATTGATGCTCGATGTAAGCCGTCATTTTTTTACGAAGGAAGAAGTAAAAAAATATATGGTTCAAATGTCCAGGTACAAGTACAACGTCCTTCACCTGCACCTGAGTGATGATCAGGGCTGGCGGATCGAAATAAAATCATTGCCTCAGCTAACGGATGTCGGTGCCTGGCGCGTAAAACGTACGGGTCTATGGTATGAATTCCTACCCGCACTGGCTAATGAGAAAGCAACCGATGGTGGTTTTTATACGCAGGAGGATATGCGCGAAATGATCAGTTTTGCGAAAGACCGGAACATCACGATCCTGCCGGAAATTGATGTGCCTGCGCATAGCCTGGCCCTCATCGCATCTTTTCAAAATCTTTCCTGCACACAGTTGCCCTATAGTGTAAATGCCGGTTTTCGTAGTCCGGTCAGGGATGATAATGCCCTTTGCATTGGTAATGATTCAGTGTTCACGATACTCGATAAAATATTTACCGAATTGGCGTCACTCTTCCCATGTGAATATATTCATGTAGGTGGTGACGAAGCTTATAAAGGATTTTGGGCCGATTGTCCGAAATGCCAGAAACGTATGGCAGATGAACGCTTGAAAAATGTTGACGAGCTGCAAAGTTATTTTGTAAAAAGAATGGAAACCATTTTAAAAAGTAAAGGAAAGAAACTGATTGGCTGGGATGAAATATTGGAGGGCGGGCTCGCACCCGAAGCGACTGTCATGAGTTGGAGAGGGATGAAAGGAGGAATTGATGCGGCCAGAATGGGTCATCACGTCGTCATGACGCCATGGGATTATTGCTATCTGGATCTTTATCAGGGAGAAGTCAGTGTGGAACCTCCGGCCTATGGAATCTGCCGTCTGACAGATTCGTATACCTATGATCCCGTGCCTGATAGCGTTGATGAAAAATTAATACTCGGCGGACAGGGAAATCTGTGGACAGAAAGAGTTCCTAATTTTCGCCATGTTGAATATATGACCTGGCCCCGGGGTCTTGCCTTGTCTGAAGTGTACTGGAGCCCGAAAGCCCGTCGTAACTGGGATGATTTTATTGTCAGAATGGAAGCACAATTTCCGAGGCTTGATGCGGCAGGAATCAAATATGCACTGAGCGCATACAATGTAATTTATACACCCGTGAAGGGAAAAGACAACCGCGCATTTTCAGTCAAATTGTCCACTGAAATAAAAGGCCTCGATATCTACTACACATTCGACGGAACCAACCCCGATCCCTGGTATCCCAAATACACCGGTGATCTGATTAGTTTTCCTGTGGGCGCCACGCAAATAACTGCGAATAGTTTCCGCAACGGGAAACCGGTAGGGAAACAGATAACCATAAAAAAAGATGAACTGGCAGCCCGGTTAACACAGGGAAGACATCAATACTAATAATATCGTCGGGCACAAAGGGTCCCTTATCGTACAATAACGATCATTCATCGAAGAATTTTTGTTAAGGGACCTCTTTTTTGCAATTTCAGATATTATTAAACCGAACCATGAAAACGATTCCTCATTGTATTGAATGTGGCAAACCCATATCCTGGGGTGTGCATGTTTTTTCGCAAAGAATTTACGGCCATTCTCTTTGTTTAAAGGATCAGTGTGAGATCGCTGAATCCGGTGCAACAGGTCAGGCGGTTGATTTATATCTCGCACTGAAATCACGGAAATTTCCACTCGTCCTTGAATATTTTGACGGGCACAAACATATTGATATGGCGCTGCCCGGAAGATTATACATTGAAGTCAATGAACCTTATCTTTTGACCAGCTATCAGGCAATGAATGAATTGACAAACTCTGTTTATTCGCTGGAAAAGAAAATACCCACAATCGTCATATCACATGCTATGCTTGAAAATCCAAAGACATTTGATCATGTGGTCAATGAGCTGGCAAAAGCATGCGGCATCATGTTAAAACCGGTGGAGAATTACTCTTTTGCGCTGACGCCTCCGCTCACTTTAGCGCAATTACAGTAAACCGTTTTCTGAGATGCACTAAACAAGCGGTTTGGAAATAATTGAATATTTTATTGGTTTCAATCGTCTTAAGAACCTCTCCTCACAGCAGTTGGATTTACTGAAATTCTGACATATTTATACTTGTCATCAACTTCTTTTATGTACTTATAATATTGATAATCAAATATCTAAATGGTCTATATCATATTTATCGTAAATATACTTATGCCATTCAAAAACTGCTTATTATCTTTAATCGAACTTACAGTTTCCGTACCCGTTTAGCAGCCTGTCTGCTCATTATTAGGGAAAGAATACTGCAACATCCTTCCAATCTTCCTTTGATAAATATTCCTTTAATTATCCAAAATCTCCGGTGGCAGATGTTTTTTACCTGGTAAAAAAGTCACTTTTCAATTTCACGACCAACTGACCGGGAATAAACCAGGAGACTGTTAAAAGCTGAACAAAAAAAGTAATAAAAGAAAAAAGAAATAGTATGGAAAAGATCGTTGGTTTTCTGAATACAACAAAGAATAAAGCTGTATTTACATTTTTAGTTTTATTTCTTGTTGGTATATCGTGTAAGAAAGAAACGAGTAGCAATACACCACCACCACCCCCGCCGCCACCTGTATTGGATTCGGTCAGTATATTTGGTACCCAGGCTCCTGCCGGAGTAACTGAAAACGACAGTACCACCGGTGTTGTTGGTATTGAATTAGGTGTGAAATTCCGCTCTTCAGTGAATGGAAAAGTGGAGGCTATCAGATTTTACAAAACAACGGGAAATACCGGCTCACATATTGCTCAGTTGTATGCAGGGGACGGCACATTGTTAGCATCACAGGTTTACGCTACTGAAACTGATAATGGATGGCAGACTTTATATCTTACGACTCCTGTTTCAATTAACGCAAGTACAACTTATATCGCCGCCTATTTTAGCAGCCTGGGAAATTATGTGTCAACTGCAAACGGACTAAAAACAGCAGTAACAAACGGCGTATTAATGGCTCTCGCAGACAGTACGGATGGGAAAAATGGTGTGTACAGATATTGCAACACGCCATCAGTACCGGATAGCTCAAATACGTCGAATAACTACTGGGTGGACGTGATTGTATCTCATTAATAGTAGCCGGATAAAGATTATCTCTTTTGATGCATGTTATTTGATTTTGCATCAAATGGCTGTTCACTGACGGCACCCTCGTCATTATCGCCTTTTACTTTTTTTTCTTTTTTATGCTGTATGGCTTTCGTGAGTTTTGCCTGTGATTTTTCTAGCTCTCCCGGACGGGTGGTTTTTGCTTCTTTGAGCTGCAGATCGTTCGGATTCTTTTTTACAGTTCCCATAAAATTCGTTTTAA
>DASXNJ010000069.1:0-13176 GCA_036495145.1 Puia sp. | reverse complement strand
ATGTAGGTATGGCAAAACTTGTTGTAGCTCATTACTCCCAGCATCCGCAACAATTCGTGGATCATCTGAAAAAATTAAGGCTTAATCAGACAACCGGTGTCGACCTTGCCGGAGAAACATCACCCATCATCAAATCTCCCAAATCCCGCACCTGGAGCGCGAGTACACTTCCCTGGATGGCTTTTGGTTATGAGGTATTGATAAGCCCTTTACAAACGCTCACCCTGTATAATGCCGTTGCGAATAATGGCAAAATGATGAAACCCTATCTCGTAAATGCTGTCCAGTATGCCGGAGGTATCGACCGGGAAAATCAACCGGTTGTTTTAATAGACAAAGTCTGTAGTGATGAAACGCTGGCAGAACTCAGAACCTGTCTTGAAGGTGTTTGTATTAAAGGCACAGGAAAATCGGCATTTAAAAATACTTTTTATCCTGTTGCAGGCAAAACCGGTACGGCCCTCGTAGCCAATGGCAATCGTGGATATGCAGATCATATTTATCAGTCTTCTTTTGCAGGTTATTTTCCTGCAAACCATCCACGTTATACCTGCATAGTTGTCATAAAAAATAAACCATTTGCAAAAAAGTATCTCGGTGCATCCGTGGCAGGCCCTGTATTCAGAGAAGTGGCGGATAAGTTAATGAGTCTGGAGGCACTAACACCAGACAGCACACAACTTGCTTCCTACACAAGTTTACTCAGGAAAGACAGCACAGCCTATTATTATGCGGGATCGACTGAAGAAATTAAAAATATTTTCTATTCCCTGAAAATGCCTTACGCGGATTCTTCCCGCGATAATAAATGGTCAGGTGTATACCGGCAAAACAGCCAGCCTGTCGTCAAGGCAAAAAATGAAGAAATGAAAAAAGTGCCTGATGTGAAAGGAATGGGATTAAAAGATGCACTGTACATATTGGAAACAAGGGACATGAAAGTTGTTACAAGAGGAACCGGGAGAGTGAGGCAACAGAGTATTCCTGCCGGAACGATCGTATCAAAAAATCAAAAACTCATTCTGGACCTCAACTAATGATTTTACAGGAAATTCTATATAAAGTTCGCATCCGGTCTGTCCATGGAAAATTGGATGTTGAAGTTCGTGACCTGCAACTGGATTCACGTAAAGTGGGAAAGGATTCGGTGTTTATTGCCATGAAGGGCACACATGCCGATGGGCATCAATTTATTGATTCAGTCACCAATGTCGAGCCTGCTGCAATCGTTTGTGAAATTCTGCCGGCCGGTCTGAAAGATGGAATTACATATATACAGGTAGAAAACAGTGCAGCCGCCGCCGGTTTAATGGCCCATAATTTTTTTGGTCAGCCTTCTGAAAAACTGAAACTCGTAGGTGTTACTGGAACAAATGGGAAGACGACCATCGTGACGTTGCTCTATAAATTGTTCAGTTCTTTAGGGTATAGCTGCGGTATGCTGAGTACGGTGCAGAATCAAATCGGAAATAAAATTTTACCAGCGACTCACACAACACCGGATCCGATTTCATTGAATCAGCTCCTGCACGATATGTTGAATGCGGGTTGTACGCATGTGTTCATGGAAACCAGTTCACATGCCATTCATCAGCATCGTATATCCGGATTACAATATACGGGAGGCGTTTTTAGCAATATCACGCATGATCATCTGGATTATCATCAAACGTTTGACGAATATATCCGCGTCAAGAAATTATTTTTCGACGGTCTTTCCTCAGCTGCTTTTGCGATCACCAATTCAGATGATAAGAGAGGGGATGTGATGCTGCAAAATACTGCTGCATCAAAATACACATATAGCCTGAAAACAACGGCAGATTTCAAAGGAAAGATTCTTGAAAATAATCTGACGGGACTGGTGATGCTTGTAAATGATCAGGAGGTGCACTTTCGGCTGATCGGCGAGTTTAACGCGTATAACCTGTTGGCTGTTTTTGGTACTGCCATCTGCCTGGGTGAAGAAAAAGCCGAGATACTTCGGAATCTGAGTGTACTGAGCGGAGCTGAAGGAAGGTTTGATTATATGATTTCTTCCAAGGAAAAAATAGTAGGCATTGTTGACTATGCACATACGCCGGACGCATTGGAAAATGTGCTGAGTACGATACGTAAACTGCGTAAAAATGACGAACGTATCATCACAGTGGTCGGATGCGGTGGAGACCGTGATAAAAAGAAAAGACCTGTTATGGGTGAGCTGGCCTGCCAACTGAGTGACAAGGTCGTATTCACATCCGATAATCCGAGATCAGAAGAACCCGAAGCCATCCTTAAAGACATGGAAGAAGGACTGAACACAGCCGCAAGAAAAAAATTTATTTCGATTGCAGACCGTAGGGAAGCAATCAAAACGGCAGTGAATCTTTCACAGGCATCGGATATTGTCCTGGTTGCCGGAAAGGGTCATGAAAAATATCAGGAAATCAAAGGGGTAAAATACCCGTTCGACGATAAAGTGGTTTTGAGAGATTTTTTTGGCTTATTAGACAAATAAAATTGGGAACTGTCCCGTAATCGGTTTTAAAAGCCGGATCAACATTATGTTGTATCATCTTTTCGATTGGCTCAGACAAACAGGCGTTAAGGTACCCGGGGGTGCATTATTTCAATTCATCACTTTTCGGGTGTTGCTGGCCGTTATCCTGTCATTGGTAATCACCATGATGTTCGGAAGAAGACTGATTAATTATTTGCGCACCCTGCAGGTAGGTGAAAGCGTACGTGAACTGGGCCTGGAAGGCGAACAACAGAAAAAGGGAACACCTACTATGGGAGGAATTATTATCATACTGGCCATTCTGATTCCCACTCTCTTACTTGCAAATCTCAACAAGGCATATATCCGACTGATGATATTCAGTACACTCTGGATGGGCATGATCGGTTTTATTGATGACTACCTGAAATTACGTGCCAAGAGAATCGCGCAGAAACAGGGAATAAATTATAAGAAAGGAGATAAGGACGGCTTAGCCGGTTGGTTTAAGGTACTTGGTCAGATTGTACTCGGTTTTGTTGTAGCCGCCACACTTTACTTTAACAGTAATACCAAAGTATGGCGTGAATTTGTGGGCGATAACAAACCAACCGATACCATCGGTCTGAAGAAAGTAATCCTTGATGGAAAAGTAAAACTTTTTGTAGAGGCCAGGGAGCCAATCACGACCATACCTTTTGTAAAGAATCACGAATTTAATTATTCCAAGTTATTGCCGACAGCTATGCGCGGCGCGACATGGATTTTATATATCGTTATCGTCATTTTTATCATCACCGCGGTGTCAAATGGTGCCAATATAACGGATGGCATCGATGGACTGGCCACTGGAGTAAGCGCGGTAATCGGCACATGTTTAGGCGTTTTTGCCTATGCCAGCGGCAATCTGCGTTTCGCAGAATATCTGAATATCATGTATATCCCCAATCTCGGTGAACTATCCATTTTCATTGGGGCATTGATAGGTGCCTGCATTGGTTTTCTTTGGTATAATTCATATCCGGCAACCGTATTCATGGGAGATACAGGGAGTTTGACATTGGGCGGAATTATCGCAGCCCTGGCAGTGATCGTACGGAAGGAACTTCTGATTCCAATTTTTTGTGGCGTCTTTCTGGTTGAAAATATCAGCGTGGTATTACAGGTGAGTTATTTCAAATACAGCAGGCGAAAATATGGTGAGGGACGGAGGATATTCCTGATGAGCCCGCTGCATCATCACTATCAGAAATTGGGTTATAATGAAAGTAAAATAGTAACCAGGTTCTGGATTGTAACGATACTATGTGTTGTATTTGCGATAGTGACCTTGAAGATAAGATAGTTTTGAATTTAGACAGATCCGTCCCTGAAAACGAATAGTTCATTGTGGTGCAGTATTTTTCTATGCTTTTGAAAAACCAAATCCCCCCTACCCAAACGAAAGATTCAAATGTGATCGGTCGACGATAACAATTGATGAATCAAACGCGAAAGAAAAGAGCCAGGCAATAAGCCTGAAAGGTGTTATGACAAGACTTATTATTCTGGGAGCCGGTGAAAGTGGTGTGGGCGCAGCCATACTGGCTGCGAAGGAAGGATATATGGTTTTTGTTTCGGATGCGGGGAAAATTGCGGAGAAATATAAATCGGTGTTGATCGAGAAAGGCATCGACTTCGAAGAAGGTAATCATAGTGAAGAAAAGATTCTGACTGCAGACGAAGTGATGAAGAGTCCGGGTATACCGGATAAAAGTTCTTTGATTATTCAGATCCGTAATAAAGGTATTCCGGTTATCAGCGAAATCGAATTGGCTTATCGACACAAAGGCAATAGCCGGATTCTGGGAATTACGGGGAGCAATGGAAAAACAACAACGACATCTCTTGCCTACCATATTTGCCATCATGGTGGTTTGGACTGTGCGCTGGTTGGCAATATCGGCGTTTCCATCGCCCGTCAGGTCGCAGAAGATCCGAAGGAATGGTATATAGCGGAGATCAGCAGTTTTCAACTGGACGATATCCAGGAGTTTCGACCTGATATCGCCATACTGACAAACATTACGGAGGACCATTTAGACAGGTATGATTACAAATTTGAGAATTACATAAAAAGCAAATTCAGTATTGTAAAAAACCAGACAAAAACAGATTTTTTTATTTATTGCTCAGATGATCCGGCCATTCAGCAACATATAGAAGAATTTCCATTTCAATCTAACCCATTACCATATACCATGCAACAGGAACCAGGTCAGGGAGGCTTTATCAGGAACGGGCAAATGAATTTGCAGGCGGGGAGTGAAACCCTGAGAATGAGTATTTATGATTTTGCCCTGAAAGGAATTCATAATCAGTATAACACCATGGCTGCGGGACTCGCTGCTGTTACGATTGGTATACGCAAGGATAAGATCCGCGAAGCGGTGCAGAGTTTTGAATCACTGGAGCACAGAATGGAATATGTGAGTACGGTACGGGGTGTGGAATTTATCAACGATAGTAAGGCGACCAATGTGAATTCTACCTGGTTTGCTCTGGAAAGTATGCAGAAACCGGTCGTACTGATATTGGGTGGGGTAGACAAGGGAAATGATTATTCGCTGATGCGCAGCCTGGTAAAAGAAAAAGTGAAAGCAATTGTGTGCATGGGTGTTGACAACCGGAAAATCCATGAAGCATTTCAAAACGATGTCCCGGTGATTGTAAATACCAGTTCGGCAAAGGAAGCAGTCAAAAGCAGCTTTCACCTGGCCAACAAAGGTGATGTCGTTTTGCTGAGTCCGGCCTGTGCAAGTTTTGATTTGTTTAAAAATTATGAAGACAGAGGGAAACAGTTTAAAGATGCAGTAAGGGATTTATAGAATCGTCAAAGGTCAATAAAAATGCAGGACAATCATACGATGGAGATGAGAGCTTTCAGACACCTGGGATCCAGAACCAAGGGTGATAAAGTAATTTGGGCAGTAGTTGTATTGCTGGCATTGATGTCGTTACTCGCGGTATATAGTTCAACCGGTTTGTTGGCTTATAAAATGTACAAGGGCAATACTGAAATCTACCTGTTCAAACAATTTGCATTTATCATCGCAGGTGTGATGATCATTTATTTTGCGCATATGGTCAATTATATAATTTATGCGCGGGTAGCAAAGATCCTTTTCCTGATATCCATACCCTTATTATTCTATACATTATTTTTTGGAGTGAAGTTGAATGAAGGAAGCCGCTGGATCAGGTTGCCGATTGTAAATATGACTTTTCAGACTTCCGATCTGGCGAAGCTGGCACTCATCATGTATATCAGCCGGTTGTTGAGCAGGAAGCAGGATCAGATAAAAGATTTCAAAAGTGGTTTTTTGCCCGTGATTCTTCCGGTGGCAGTGGTTTGTCTGTTGATCGCACCTGCCAATCTTTCCACTGCACTGCTCATCGGGGCGACCTGCATGATGCTGATGTTCATCGGAAGAGTCAGTGGCAAACATCTTCTGTTAACAATGGGAATCGTAATGATTCCGGTCCTGATTCTTATCATGGCGGCCGTTGTACGGCATAAATCAGCGGAACCTTCCCTGGTCAAATCCAAATTGGAATCACATTCAGGATTATTCGTCCGGGTGGATACGTGGATCAATCGCGTGGAGAACTTTATGTATGGCACAAAGATGGACAAGAAGGATGATAATTACCAGGTGAACCAGGCTAAAATTGCCGTTGCGAACGGCGGATGGATCGGGCTTGGACCAGGAAACAGCCGGCAGCGAAATTTTCTTCCACATCCCTATTCTGATTTTATTTATGCGATCATTATAGAGGAATATGGTTTGATCGGAGGAGCCATCATTATGTTTATTTACCTGGTATTTCTGTTCAGAAGCATACGCATTTTTAAGAAATGCCCTTTTGCTTTCGGAGCCTTTCTCGCCCTGGGATTAAGTTTTACATTGATGATACAGGCCATCGCAAATATGGCGGTAAATGTAAATCTGTTTCCGGTTACCGGAGTAACGCTTCCTTTGATCAGCATGGGTGGTAGTTCTTTTTTATTTACCTGTCTTGCAATTGGAATTATTTTAAGCGTGGCACGTAATGCAGAAAGAATTGAAGGAGAGGCTAAGGCAAAAAATGAAGAAGCAAAGGACATAGAGGAAGAAGAAATTGAAGAACAGGAGGATAGTGAGCCCGCATTCGCATAAAATATACGTCTTGGGAAAAAAAATCATTATAGCAGGTGGTGGAACAGGAGGGCATATTTTCCCTGCCGTTGCGATTGCCAATGCATTGAGAAAAAAAGAACCGGATATGGATATTCTTTTTGTGGGTGCAAATGGAAAAATGGAAATGGAAAAAATTCCGGAAGCGGGATATTCCATTAAAGGGATCGACATTGCCGGATACAACAGAAGCTCATTGATAAAAAATTTCGCGCTGCCTTATAAACTAATCAAAAGCTTTCTTCAGGTGAAAGGAATTTTTAATAAGTTTAAGCCGCAGGCTGCTATTGGTGTAGGTGGATATAGCACCTTTCCGGTTCTTCGCTACGCCCAGGCAAGAGGGATACCCACTTTTATACATGAATCTAATTCCGTTGCCGGTAAGGCCAACAGAATGCTAGGTAAAAAAGCCACCCGGATTTTTTCTGCCAGCGACGGAATGGAGAAATTTTTTCCAAACAATAAGCTCATCTATACCGGAAATCCGGTGCGTATGAATGTGGTCTCAAGTCAAATTTCAAGAGAAGAGGGAGTTGCGTTTTTTGGACTGGATCCGGCCCTTACTACCGTTTTAATTACAGGAGGCAGTCTTGGAGCCCGGTCTATGAATGAGGCGATAGACGCCGGCATTCCTCAATTGATAAAAAACAGGATTCAGTTGATCTGGCAAACAGGGAAATCATTTTCCAAACAGGCAGCTGCCCATGCCGCAGAATCAAAACTAATCTGGACGGGAGAATTCATTTCCAAAATGGAATATGCCTATGCCGCTGCGGATATAGTGGTTTCAAGATCAGGTTCTGTGTTATACGAGTTATGCGTTGTCAGGAAACCCGTGATCTTCGTTCCCTATCCACATGCTGCAGAAGATCATCAAACTGCGAACGCGGTAAACCTGGTAAACAAAAAAGCGGCTATTATGATACCCGATAAAGAGGCGCCCGGGAAACTGGTTGCAGAAATCATCCGCCTTGCCGCAAGCAAACCTGAACAGGAAATACTCAGTGAGAATATAGGTAGGTTGTCGATTACTGATGCAGATAGTAGAATTGCGAATGAAATCTTGAAAATACTGAATGATTGATCTGAAACATATAAAGAATATTTATTTCATTGGTATCGGAGGTATCGGTATGAGTGCATTGGCGCGCTATTTCCGGCTGCAGGGGAAAAGGGTAGCTGGCTACGATAAAACAGAAACTGCACTCACCAGGGCATTGATGGAAGAAGGTATTCCGGTTTCTTATGTGGATGATGCGGCAACGATTCCGAAGGATGTTCAGCTGGTTGTTTATACACCGGCTATTCCAAAAGAACATCAGGGTCTGAATTATTACAGAGAGCATGGTTACGAATTGATGAAACGCAGTGAGGTACTTGGATTGATTACGGCTGATTCCTTAAATGTGTGTGTGGCTGGTACTCATGGTAAAACCACCATCAGTACCATGATCGCGCATATACTACGCGACAGCGGCATGGGATCCAATGCATTTCTGGGTGGAATTTCGGTGAACTACAATACGAATTTCTGGAGCGATAAAAACAATATCAGTGTGGTGGAAGCAGATGAATATGACCGTAGCTTTCTGAAACTTCACCCCGATATCGCTGTCATCAGTTCTATGGATGCTGATCATCTGGATATATATGGAACAAAGGAAGCCGTGGAAGAAGCGTTCCTTGCATTCAGTAAAAAAATAAAATCAGGTGGCACGCTGGTCCAGAAACATGGGTTACCGATACCCAAACCATCAGGGAATATCCAGCAGCTAAGTTATCATCTGACAGATCAGAATGCAGACGTATATACGAAGAACCTGCGTATACTTTCCGGTCATTATATTTTCGATGTGGAAGGCAAAGACGGTAAGATGAAGGATGTACGGCTCAACGTAGGTGGATGGCACAATGTGGAAAATGCGTTGGCCGCCATTTCAGCCTGCAGGTTGTTGGGATTGCCGGAAAAAAAAATCTCGCCCGCTCTCCAATCTTACCGGGGGGTCAAAAGAAGGTTTGAATATCATGTGCAATCCGATTCGGTTGTATATATTGATGATTACGCACATCATCCGAATGAGCTTGAAGCATTGATCAGCAGCGCGAGACAACTCTTTCCGGACAGACATATGGTGGTTGTTTTTCAACCGCATTTATTCAGCAGGACAAGGGATTTCGCCAGTGAATTTGCTAAGGTACTCGACAGCGCAGATGAAGTGATTTTATTACCGGTATATCCTGCCCGGGAACTGCCTATTGACGGAGTGAGCAGCGAACTCATATCAGTTAAAATGGATGCAGTGCAAAAAAGGATTCTGAACAAAGCAGAAGTGCTTGCATGGGCGGCGAAGATTAAGCCAGAAGAAAAAATATTATTGATCACGGCGGGAGCAGGTGATATCGACGAGATCGTTCATCCGTTGGAAACTTTATTAATAACCAAATGAATATAAAAAGCCCACTGAAAAAAATTTTTATGGTCATAATCTGGTGCCTGCTGGGCGGTTCCGGACTGGCACTCCTGATCGCCGCCATCAATGCGAAGAACAGCAGCCTGTGCAATGGTGTGGAGGTTGAGATCAACGACGGTGGCAAAGCTGTTTTTCTGAATAAAAAAGATGTGATTGCTATGCTTGAATCAGAGGGGATCAGAGATTTACACAACAAAAAGATTGCATCCTTCGACTTGTTGAAGATGGAAACGACTCTTCGTAGAAACACATGGATTAAAGATGCCCAATTATATTTTGACAACAATCAAATGCTAAAACTCCGGATTCAGGAACGACAGCCTCTGGCGAGATTATTTACAAGCGGAGGCAACAGTTTCCTGATTGACAGTGCCGGCGTACAAATGGCACTCGCAGAAAAAAATGCTTTCAGATTACCTGTATTCACCGGTTACCCGTCAGAAAAATTCGGATTAAGACGCGACAGTGCACTGGACAGTCAGATCAGAAACCTGGCTAATTTTCTATGCCACGATTCTTTCTGGTCTAATCAGGTACAGGAAATAAATATAGAAACCTCCAAAACTTTCAGGTTAACGCCGCTGATCGGAAACCAGGCGATTGAATTTGGTGACGGAAGTCAGTACGAGAATAAATTTCATAAGCTTTTTACCTTTTACAAGGATGTGATTACGCAAACGGGTTTTGAATATTATACAAGTATCAACGTCGCTTTTGAGAACCAGGTGATCGCAACCCGTAAGCAGGGATCGATTTCACGGGCAGATTCCATACAGGCCAGGAAAAATGTGATGGACATGATCCGTCTCGCACAGAAGATGCAATCGGATACGGCAAAAATCAGGGATATAAAGCCGCTGGAAAAAAACACCATGACCGAGCAGACGTTACGCAGTTATGACCTTCCCGAAGAAATCGAAACAAATAACAATCAAACAGGCACTAAACATCAACAACAAACAGTAAAACAAACTAAACCATGAACCAGGAACAACCCATTATTGTAGGACTCGATATAGGCACAACAAAAATTGCAGCTATTGCAGGCCGAAAAAACGAATATGGCAAATTGGAAATCCTTGGCTTTGGCCGGGCGAACTCGAACGGGGTTAAACATGGTCAGGTATTGAATATTGACGAAACGATCAAGGCCATACGGATGGCACTCGATAACTGTTATGCTTCAAATCCCAACCTCAGTATATCTGAAGTGTATGTTGGTATCGCTGGTCATCATATCAAGAGTTTACAAACCCGGGGGGATATTGTAAGACAGAGTACTGAAAACGAAATTACCCAGAAGGAAATAGACCAGTTGGTGGCGGATCAGTATAAAACCTATATTCCGGCCGGCGACCAGATTATTGATGTGATCCCTCAGGAATTTGCGGTGGATAATTTCCAGAATATCATCAGCCCGATTGGATACGGAGGTGTTAAAGTCGGCGCAAATTTCCATATCATAACCGGCGATAAAAACGCCATCAAAAATATCAGCCGCGCGGTTGAAAAAAGTGGATTGCAAACAAAAGATCTGGTGTTGCAACCGCTGGCATCAGCCGCTGCGGTGATGGGTCAGGAAGACCTGGAAGCCGGAGTCGCCATTGTAGACATTGGCGGTGGTACAACTGACCTGGCCGTGTTTTATGAAGGTATACTAAAACATACAGCGGTAATCCCATTTGGCGGTGAAAACATTACCAATGATATAAAGACAGGTTTGGGTGTTTTGAAAACACAGGCTGAACAAATGAAAGTTCAATTTGGATCAGCGCTCTCCAATGAAGCTAAAGGAAATGCTTTTATCACCATTCCAGGTTTAAGAGGAATGCCTGCAAAGGAAATCAGTGTGAAAAACCTGGCCAATATTATCCAGGCTCGTATGAGCGAGATCATGGATTTTGTTTCCTACCATTTAAAACAAGTGGGTCTGGACAATAAAATGCTGAATGGCGGGATCGTTCTTACGGGTGGAGGCGCTCAGTTGAAACACCTGATTCAACTAACCGAATATGTAACGGGATTAAACGCAAGAATTGGTTTTCCAAATGAGCATCTGGCTTCCGGACAAATCGAAGAACTTTCCCGGCCAACCTATTCCACCTGTATCGGATTAATATTGAAGGGATATAGCGACTATGAACATAATCGCAAACAGTTTGAAAAAACACATGTCCAGGTCGACATTCCGACAGGATTAAAAACCTTGGAAATAACGAAAGAACAGGTGATCATTACCGAAGAAGCTAAACAACAGGAGAGGATTATTAACAGACGTGGAATAAAAGATTTCTGGGGTAAGTTCAAAGACGGTATCATTGATCTGTTCAAGGAAGAAGAAGATCATGCACTTTAATACTATACTAACCTTTAATTCTATTTTATGATCCAGTTTGATTTACCTAAGGAAAGATCGTCCATTATAAAAGTGATTGGCGTGGGAGGGGGCGGAAGTAATGCAGTCAACCACATGTTCGGACAAAATATCGAAGGTGTTGATTTTATTATTTGTAATACCGATGCGCAGGCGCTCGCACAGAGTCGCGTCGGTAACAGAATACAACTTGGACCCTTGCTGACACAGGGTCTTGGTGCAGGAGCAAATCCGGATATTGGCAGACAGGCTACTGAAGAAAGCCTGGAGGAAATAAAATCCATTCTGGAAATTAATACCAAAATGGCATTTATTACTGCCGGTATGGGAGGTGGAACCGGAACAGGAGGTGCACCTATTCTCGCAAAAATTTGTAAGGACCTGGGCATTCTTACTGTAGGTATCGTAACAACTCCGTTTTCTTACGAAGGCAGAAAAAGACAGCTGCAGGCTGAAGAAGGTATTTCCTTATTAAAAGATTATGTTGATACCCTTCTTGTAATCAGTAATGACAAGCTACGCCATCAGTTTGGAAATCTAAAAATGAAGGAAGCGTTTTCCAGGGCCGACAATGTACTGGCGACGGCTGCAAAATGTATTACAGACGTGATTAATAGCACCGGTCAGATCAATGTCGATTTTGCAGATGTATGCACGGTGATGCGAAACGGTGGAGTAGCCATTCTCGGAAGCTCCGTTGCATCAGGTAACAACCGGGCGCAACAGGCCATTGAAGAAGCATTGAATTCACCATTATTAAACGACAATGAGATCCGCGGGGCAAAATGGATTCTGATCAATATCAATTCTTCGGAAGGAGATCATGAATTTACCATGGATGAAGTTGAAATCATACAGCATCACCTGATCGGACAGGCGGGTGAGGATACCGATGTGATACTCGGACTGGGTTACGATGCCTCGTTGGGTGACAAGATTGGTATAACGATCATCGCTACCGGATTTGAATACAAGGATCCATTTAAACGCGCTGAAAGACCAGCTGCACCGAAAAAGGAAGAAAAGATTGTAATGCCGCTACAGATGCCTGTAACGGAAATGATAAAACCAAAGGAAAGTCCGGCAGCAGAGCTGACTAATGAAAAACACTTAGTCGAAGCCGCCGGCACACAAAAAATTTCCGTTTCTGCACCAAGCCGTTCAGAGGAGCTGGAACCAAGGCTGGTGGAGGTTCCCGAACCCGTTGCAATGCTCGGGAAAACGGGTCCGGTGGTTGTCATGCCATCAAAATCTGACAGCCGTATCCCGACAGAGCCGCCCGTGGAAAAAAAGATCATGGAAGAACCGATAGAATGGATATTTTCGCAGGATACCGTTACTGCATACAAAGAAAAAGATAAAGAGAAAAAAACGGTATCAAATATTCCTCCGGCGATATCGGGTGGATATCTTACCAGACCTTCCAATATTTACGACGAAGAACCATCAGAATCCCGGTCTGAAGAATCAGGTTTGAGAGAACATATAATTTTAACTGCGACTGCGAAAAATCCGGTTCAGGACGAAAATCCTTCTGCTGATATGCAGCTCGTTTTTAAAGATGAAATTCCAGCGGCGGATGTGCCTCGGGCCCATCAAACACAACCGGTATCTATGGCGGATCAGCCTGCA
>DASXNJ010000068.1:0-3288 GCA_036495145.1 Puia sp. | reverse complement strand
TTTTACACGATTGCCGGCTTCATTGATTTTATGATAAATGGCTGTTTGATTGCCGAAAATTTTGGCGAATCCTTTGACATCGTCTCCTGTCCAGCCGCTGTTCATTTCACCATAAGATCCAAACCGGCTGCTCATCAAATCATGTTCGCTCTCGATGCCCGTAACTGTAAAACGGTAAGGCTCAAGCGTCACAAAAACTTTTCCTGACACCGTTGTTTGCGAATCTTCAAGGAATTTTTCAATGTTACGCATGGTTGGATCTAACATCTGCCCTTCATGCAACCAGTTCCCGTACCAGCTGCTCAGCTGTTCCTTCCAGTACAATTGCCATTTTGTTAGCACGTGCTTTTCGAGCAGATGGTGAGCTTTGATAATGATCAGAGGTGCTGCGGCCTCAAAGCCAACGCGGCCCTTGATTCCGATAATGGTATCACCCACGTGGATATCCCTTCCGATTGCAAATGGTTGCGAAATCGATTGCAGGTATTGAATGGCCCGTACCGGATGATCAAATGGCAGATTATTGATTTCAGTTAGTTCACCTTTTTCAAACCGGAGTGTTATTCTTTTCGGATCTTTTTCAGAAAGTTGCGTCGGCCAGGCATCTTCGGGCAAATAATCTTTGGAATTCAATGTTTCCCGTCCGCCAACGGATGTTCCCCAGAGTCCTTTGTTGATACTGTATTTGGCCTTTTCGAAATTCATCTCGACACCATTTTCCTTCAGGAATTGAATTTCCTGTTCACGACTGAGTTTGAGATCGCGGATAGGCGTAAGTATTGTTGCTTCCGGTACCATTCCCGTAAAAACCATATCAAAGCGAACCTGGTCATTGCCGGCACCCGTGCTGCCATGAGCAACATATGCAGCTCCGGTTTCTTCTACATATTTCGCTACAGCGATGGCTTGCACCATTCTTTCAGCACTTACGCTAAGCGGATAAGTAGCATTCTTCAGTACATTGCCAAAAATCAGAAAACGTATGCAGCTCTGATAATATTCTTCCGTTACATCCACCGATTTAAAAGATGCCACGCCCAGTTCCCTGGCTCTTTTTTCGATGGCATTTATTTCTTCCGAACTGAAACCACCCGTATTTACGGTCAGGGCATGCACTTCCAATCCCCTGATTTTATTCAGATAAATAGCGCAGTAAGTGGTGTCAAGACCTCCGCTATAGGCTAAAACAACTTTTTTGTTTTCAGGATTCATCAGTCAGCGTATTATTTAGCCAGTTTTTCTTTTCTGAATTTGCTCAATCGCGTCAGACCAAGATCCGACAGGATCATATCTACCTTTTCCTTCCGAAGCAGGTTTTTCAGCATGCCCCATTGCTTGATTTTCATAAACCGCTCGTAGAGTTTGCTCCGCTGCCGGAAATCCTGTGCCGCCTCTTCTTTGGGTTTGTGTTCTTTAGGATCATAAAGCATGGCGGTGCACATACAGTTTTTTCTTTCCTTACTCATGAGGATTTCATAGTTCACGCAGCTTTTGCAGCCGGCCCAGAAAGCTTCATCCTGAGTAAGCTCAGAGTAAGTAACCGGTTCGTAACCCAGGTCTGAATTAATTTTCATAACGGCCAGTCCGGTAGTGAGTCCAAAAAGCTTGGCGTTCGGATATAATTTCTGGCTGAGGTCAAATATCTTTTTCTTGATATTTTTTGCGAGTCCGCTTTTACGAAAGGGAGGAGCTACGATAAGTCCTGAATTGGCTACATATTCGCCATGGCTCCAGGTTTCGATATAGCAGAATCCGGCCCAGATACCTTCTTCGGTAAAGGCAATGACCGCTTTGCCTTCACGCATTTTTTCTTTGATATAATCCGGACTTCTTTTTGCGATTCCGGTACCGCGGGCTTTGGCGGAGGATTCCATTTCATCACAAATGATCTGCGCAAAATCCTGATAAGAGGCATTTGCGATAAGTATGTTGAACTTTTGTTCTTGTTCCATTGAAGTAATACGTGAGATAATTGAATACCAATGACGGGGTCATTGAATTATAGTGGCCGGCTGGTTACGGACATAGATCCTGATACGGAAAACTATGGATAGGAAATATCAACGTCGTACCCAAAAGGGAATGGGACGAACGGAAAAAATAACGCATACGGGCGTTACAAAAAACCCACGCTTATTGAAGGCGTGCAATACCATTCCGGTGAGGACTGATATGGGTGAGTTTTTTTTCATTTCATGAAAAATGGGATGACTAGACTTGTTAACAGGACAAAGTAACAGCTTTTCCTGAGATTATTTAATATTTTTTGAGGGAAATACCTGAAACTTAACAATATGGAAATGCCGGCTTTGTTTATTTGACCGACACCGAATGGAGTGCCGACACCATTTCGGACAATATAGTGGCATCTTTCTCGATGGCATTTCCAACCACGATGATATCCGCACCGGCTCTTACATTGTGATACACTTTTTCAGGGTCCTGAATGCCACCTCCAATAAGCAATGGAATTTCAATGTTTTCTGAAACCTTTTCAATCATCTCGGTTGTTACCGGCCTGCGGGCGCCACTGCCGGCGTCCATATAAATCATTTTCATACCCAGCATTTCCCCTGCCATGGCAGTGCATAATGCGATTTCATTTTTATCAGCCGGAATTGGAAGTGCATTGCTGATATAGGAAACGGTAGTGGGAGCTCCCCCATCAATAACCATGTAGCCTGTTGATATGATTTCCAGTCCGCTCTTTTTCACGGCCGGTGCAGAAACAACGTGCTGACCAATCAGAAGTTCGGGGTTGCGACCCGAGATCAGCGACAGGTATAGCAGCGCGTCCGCATGCGCAGACACCTGAGAGGGTGTTCCGGGAAAAAGGATAATGGGAATTTTACAAAGAGATTTTATCTGAAGGACCACCTGGTCCAGGTGATTGGTTACCACCAGGCTTCCGCCTACAAAAAGGTAATCCACCCTGGCTCGTACAGCAAGGTCTATCAGTACAGGCAGATTTGCCTGATCTACTTTGTCAGGGTCGATAAGCAAGGCGAAGGATTTACGCCGGATTTTTTTTTTAAGAAGTAGAGCAGAATAAATTTCGTCCTTCATGTAGTTGATTACCTTACAAATGTGCGAAAACTTTCCCGCTTTCCGAAACCCGTACCAGAATTACGGGTAAACGATTCCTTCGGGTTTTCCAAAATTTATTTTTGAAAGCATGTGCATAAAACGCTGATGTAATACCAGCTTGAGCTTCCTACATTATTAACATCATTTGTTGTTAATGTGAATATTTACAATGGGAATATTCAAAATCAAAAAATACTTTCG
>DASXNJ010000067.1:0-6361 GCA_036495145.1 Puia sp. | reverse complement strand
CTGTATTATGGACGAAAAAAGTAACTGCGGTTCCGTGATGTGCCTTGAACATATCGTTCATCCCATTTCCGTTGCACGCCTGGTAATGGAAAAGACTCCGCATGTTGTTCTTTCCGGGGACGGAGCCCTGGAATTCGCTCTCGCCAATGGTTTTACAAAAGAAAATTTGTTGACACCCGAAAGTGAAAAGATCTGGAAGGAATGGCTACTCAGTTCTAAATATGAGCCCGTGATTAATATAGAAAATAAAAAAAATAAACCCGGTGGTCCGATGAATCACGATACGATTGGTATGCTGGCAATGGACAGTGCCGGTAATATCAGCGGCGCCTGTACTACCAGCGGCATGGCTTTTAAAATGCACGGACGGGTAGGAGATTCGCCCATTATTGGCGCCGGATTGTTTGTAGACAATGAAATCGGATCAGCCACTTCAACGGGTGTCGGTGAAGAAGTAATCCGGATTGTTGGTTCTCATTTAGTAGTAGAGTACATGCGCCAGGGATTGCCGCCCCGGGATGCATGCAGGAAAGCCGTAGAACGAATTGTATCAAGAGATCCGGCGAAGGCGAAGGAACTCCAGGTCGGATTTCTTGCTATGAAAAAAGACGGTTCCTACGGCGCCTTCTGTATTCAGAAAGGTTTTACATACGCTGTGCGATCTACAACAGAAGAAAAAATTTATGAATCTGAAAGCTGGTTCAGCTGATGAAAAAAAACATACTCGAAATATGCTGTTATAACCTTGATTCGGCTATGACAGCAGCAAAAGCCGGTGCAGACAGAGTAGAACTTTGTGCCGACCCGGGAGCAGGAGGGACTACACCTGGAATGGGTCTGGTTAAAACGGTGCGTAAAAAAATTAATATCGAGCTTTATCCGATAATCCGGGCCCGGGGAGGCGATTTTTTATTTTCTGAAGACGAATTTAAGATCATGTTGCATGATATTGAAGCCTGTAAGTCGGCAGGCTGTGATGGTGTTGTTTTAGGTATGTTGCTGCCGGAGGGTCGGATAGATAAAACGCATGTATCCCGACTGATGGAAAAGGCTTATCCTATGGGTGTTTGTTTTCACCGGGCTTTTGACTGGACACGAAATCCATTTGAGTCACTGGAAGACATCATTGACATTGGATGTGAGAGAATACTTACTTCCGGTCAGCAACCGACTGCTATTCTGGGAGCTCATTTAATCAGGGATCTGATATTGCAGGCTGACGGCCGGATTGAAATTATGCCGGGTTCAGGAGTGCGGGCTTCAAATATTACAGATTTAAAAAATGAGACCGGTGCCACCCAGTTTCATAGTTCTGCTCGCATATTCAGAAAATCATCTATGGACTATGTTCAGCCATTCATGACAGAAGACCTGTCAACAATAATTGCAGACCGGCAGGAGATTGAGGGAATGGTTTCCAGGCTTCAACAGGCCTAAAACAGGGAGCTGGAAGCTGGACGCCTGGAGCTTCAAGTAAGAGAGTTAAACAATAATATTTTTCCGGCTTCCGAATCAGGCCTCATGCTTCTGGCTTCACGCCTCTGGCTTTTTAAACGACTTTGGAAATTTTGAGCAGGTTGGTTGGCAAATGCTCACTAACCGGTAAACTGCCAGTGTTAATGATTACATCTCCTTTCTTTATAAAACCACGTTGCTTTAAAATTTCGGTTAGGTCAGCTACAATATCATCCATGCTTTCTTCTTCAGCATAGTGGAACGCGCGAACGCCCCAACTCAGACTGAGCTGATTGATGAGTGTCTTTTCTTTTGAAAAGATAAACAGTGGGGATTTCGGACGATAACTGGATAACATAAAACCTGTGTATCCGCTTTGTGTCATACCGATCAGTGCATTGGCCTGTGTATCCTGTGCCAGTTTGCAGGCATTGTAGCATATGGCATCGCTGAGAAAAGAGGGCGAGTGGGGTTGTGGTTCCAGCTCGTCCTCGCGGTTATAGTGGTAGTCTGTTCTTTCCACTTCCATGATGATTTTACGCATGGTTTCCACAACAAGCGTAGGGTAGTTGCCGGTTGCTGTTTCACCGCTCAGCATAACAGCATCAGCACCTTCCAATACGGCGTTTGCGACATCAGTAATTTCGCTGCGGTTTGGTTTTGTACGATCGATCATACTTTCCATCATCTGGGTAGCTACGATCACCGGTTTGGCGCGGTGTATGGATTTTCGTATAATCTGTTTCTGAATAAGCGGCACCTGTTCAACAGGCAGTTCAACACCCAGATCACCGCGTGCTACCATAATACCATCTGATTCCAGAATGATTTCGCGCAGGTTTGTGAGTGCTTCCGGCATTTCAATCTTTGCTATTATCTTCGTTTTACTTTTCTTCTGATTCAACTTTTCCCGCAAACCAACAATGTCATTTACCCTGCGTACAAATGAAAGGGCTACCCAGTCAAGCTGTTGTTCTATGATGAACGCCAGATCGGCTTCGTCTTTTTCGGTTATAGCCGGCAGTGAGATTTTTGTATCCGGGAGATTTAATCCTTTTTTGGAGGAAAGAATACCGCCGAGTTTCACCTGAACTTTTACATCATGATTTTTTTCGATGCTCATTACTTTTACTTCCAGTTTCCCATCATCAATCATGATAATGTTACCAATTTTTACATCGTCGTGGAGATTCGGATACGAGACATAAATTCTTTCCTTATTACCGACCAGTTTGGTATTGGTAAAAGTTAGTATTTCACCCTCTTCTACCAGCATGCTGCCTCCCTCAATTTCACCCACCCGTAGTTTGGGTCCCTGTAAATCACCGAGAATAGCGATGTTAAAAGGTTCCGTTGAGTTAATCTTTCGGATATGTTCGATTATTTTTGTTTTATCCTCATGGCTCCCGTGCGAAAAATTTAGCCTGAATACGTTTACACCGGCTTTTACAAGAGAAAGTAACTTATCATATGTGTCACAGGCCGGACCTACAGTGGCAACAATCTTTGTGCGGTGAAAAGTATGCTCCAGTCCAGCCTTCTTATCCATCTGGCCGTAGATATACTTGTCTAAGTTTTTTGACATGATGAGGAAAGTAAATAGTTAATTGTTAAAAGTTAAGATCTAAAGCTAATTCAATTATCACTGTAAAAGTCTTCGTATTGACATTAAGCGTTATACTTTAAGAAGCCAGGATCTTTATGATCCTCAACCAGTCATCACTGATTTTTTGTTTGGCTTTTACTGCCTTTTCCAACGGCGTATAGTGAATCTTATTATTCACGATACCTACCATGACATTAAATTTCCCTTCCAGGAGGCATTCGACGGCTGAATATCCCATGCGGCTCGCGATTACTCTGTCAAGGCAGCTTGGAGATCCGCCTCTTTGAATATGACCGAGGATACAAACACGTGTATCAATGTTAGGGAGCCGGTGCTTTACTACTTTAGCTACTTCTTCAGCGCCTCCGTAATTATCACCTTCTGCGACCACAACCAGATTCACCAGTTTTTTCCGTTTTTCCTTTTCCTGCAGGGAACTTACGAGTTCTTCAATATCCGTTTTTCTTTCAGGTATCAATATGTTTTCAGCACCGGTTGCGATCCCGCTGTGCAATGCGATATATCCGGCATCCCGGCCCATTACTTCGATTACAAAAAGACGGTCATGTGCATCCGCGGTATCCCTGATCTTATCTATTGCCTCCACGGCTGTGTTCACGGCAGTATCGAAACCGATCGTAAAATCTGTTCCGGCAATATCTTTATCAATGGTACCAGGCACTCCGATACAGGGAATTTCGAATTCTGAACTGAATCTGTGTGCGCCACGGAATGAACCGTCCCCCCCTATAATAATAAGGCCATTTATACCCAGTTTTTTCAGATTGGCATGTGCCCTTGCCCTTCCCTCATATTCAAAAAATTCTTTACAGCGGGCTGTTTTTAAAATAGTACCTCCCCGTTGAATGATGTTGGCCACACTGCGCGAATGAAGCGGGATAATATCATTTTCAATGATGCCACTATAACCCCGCATGATTCCGAAAACTTCCAAACCGTTATAAATTCCTGTACGAACAACTGCGCGAACGGCGGCATTCATTCCCGGTGAATCACCACCAGATGTGAGTACCCCGATTTTTGAAACTTTTTGTTGCATTAATTAAAAAAGAGTTGTATTTGTTGAATCTGTTTCAATCAAATGGCGTATCTGTTGAAATTTTTCAATCTTTACGAAAGAAGTCCCAAAAATAAGCATTTGCATCGAATCCCCATCTAGTAAACCAGGTTAATTCATTGCCATCTTATAGATGAATTTCAGCAATCATACATCTGGCGCTTCCGCCGCCATTGGTTTCTATTTGCTGAAGAGAAGAATGCAGGATGCTGTTATATTTTTCAAGCCTCTCAATTTGCGCCGGAAGTAAAGCGTTCCATGCGGCGCTGGACATCACGAGTATTTTTTCTTTCTGATCATTTTCCAGTTGAAGCATATTTCCGGCAAAAAGATTCATCTGACTGTAGCTGATTGGTATAATTTCCTTTCCGCTTTGAAGAATGATTTCTTCAACATATTTTTTTTCAGACGCATCCGTTATGGAATCCAGACATATAACCACAAACCTGTCAGCGACACACATCATAACGTTGGTATGGTAGATCGCCAGTCCGTTCTCACTGGCAGCATGAAACGCAACAGCTTTATAATTCAATTTCCTGCAGAAATCCTGTAATACGACGATACTGGTTCTGGGTGATAAACAGGCGTAAGCGAGTTTCTTTTCACGATCCAGGACCATACTTCCAGTTCCCTCAAGGAAAAGATTTTCAGATTCATAATTGGTGAAATCCACCAACTGCTGATAATGAAACTTTTTCCGGATGATGGAAATCACTTCTGCCTTACGTTCCATTCTCCGGTTTGGCGCAAACATCGGGTAGAGACAGTATACACCGGAGGAATGAAAAGAGATCCAGTTATTTGGGAAGATGGCGTCCGGTGTATGAGGATCAGGAGAATCTTCCACCACTGTTACGTCAATGCCTTTACCGCGCAAAAGGGTGACGAATCCGTCAAATTCCTGAACTGCTTTTTCCGACAGGTTTTCCTGGTCACCTTTTATCTGAAAACTATTGTTCACAGCAGTTTCGGCATTGTACACGAAATGCAATGGCCTGATCATTAAAACTTTTGAAGTGGTTTGCATACTGGCAGATAATTACTGTTAATTTTGGCTGCTGGTTAAAGATCATCCCTTAATAAAGGCATACTCATACAGTGGAAACCTCCCCGCGCACGCGACAACTCGGCAGACGGCATTAGTATTATCGTATCTTTTATCTGATCTGCCTTCAATGTTCCATCTTCCAGCTGCCCGATTAAATCGTGGGCATGTATGATTTCAAATCCATTTTCTTTAAACGCTTCGACCGTTTTGTCGTTCCTGTCATAACCCAGAACAACTCCCTCCTTCAGTGCAAGCAGATTACAGGAATCGGTCCATTGTTCCCGGGCGTCAAATGGAAATTCATTATTACCAGAGTAAATAAACTTCACTTTACCGGTACACTGAAGATCCACTTTGCTGATTTCCGTCAGCAGATCTTCCAGGTTATCATAATACACAGGATTTTCAATATCCTTCTTTTTAAATTGAATGATCTTTAATTTTTCATCTTTCTTTGATCCCTCCAATGCCCTTTGTATTGAATCCTCATTTTCATGCTTCATGGATTTTTTTGAGAAAACGCCCAGCATCACCCAGGCATCCTTTCGAATCTGGGTGAACACAGTATCAATATGCATATAGTCCCTTTTCTTTGGAATTTTTACCACCGTAATTTTTTTGACGACATTTTTTTCAAATAATAGCTGTATCGCCTGATGCGCTGCTTCCATTGTCGTACGTTCACTTACGCCGATCAGCAGATGGTCCTTGGTGACCACCATAACGTCACCGCCTTCCAGCGTAACTTTCCTGTCATCTGATTCCTTTGGTAATAAAAAATGATGATAACCATCATTGAGTTCCAGAATATTGTCCTGGTATTCCTTAAAAAAGGGGTGATTGAAGAAAATATATTTTGCGATCAACGCTTCTCTCGTCCTCGCTTTTTTGGCAGGTTTATTCAGCAGGACAAATTCATTAATCACAATTCCTATGTCGCGTGTGAAAATAAAGTTGGGTATCGGTGCGAATAACATTCGGCCGCCTTCGAGGGTGCCGGTAATAAATGTTTTGGCCAGTGCTATGGGATTGAGTCCGAGTAATTCTTTCTGTGTATCATAGGAGCAGTTCTCAATGGCACAAACAGAAGCCGCGAGTTTAAGACGTATTTCCAGGTCTTCCAGGATTTCTGCAAGCAGCCACTGAAGTTCAATCACTTTATCAGAACGAA
>DASXNJ010000066.1:0-12015 GCA_036495145.1 Puia sp. | reverse complement strand
TCCATCCGGCAAAAATAGGTTCATGTGGATAAATGATATATAAATTAATAAACCCTTATCAATTTATAGCACGAATATTGTTTGTAAGAATTTAATTCTTCCAGTTATGCTTGTACAATTCAATCGTAATATCCAGTTTACAAAACTTATAAAGGCTGAAGGCCACTTAAGGGAATTTAATTTCAGAAAGGTAAATGGCCTCATGGAGGAATTATTTACTGTAGACGTGAGTGATGACAGGGGAAACCGAATTATGTTTAAAATGCGTAAGGAGGGATCTGAGTGGTTTATCACAACGGATAACCCAATTCCGGACTGGGTTAAGACTTATAGCACCCGTTATAAGGAAGCCATCGAAGAAGAACTGAAGTCCTGACACTGCAATCAATTATCTTTGCAGAGAAGACCTTCGATCGATGGTTGAATTTTCCACTACCATACTTCAATTTGCTGAAAAAGGAGAAAAGACCGGTTGGTCTTATGTAACCATTCCTTCGGATATCGTAGAGAAATTAAAACCGGGGTTCAAAAAATCATTTCGTGTTAAGGGAAAACTGGATAGTTATTCCATTGCCCGGCAGGCACTTCTTCCAATGGGTAATGGCGAGTTCATTTTACCATTGAAGGCCGCCCTCCGGAAAGCCATACATAAGAATAAAGGTGCGTTGGTAAAACTTGTTCTGGAGGAAGATAGCAGACCGCTAAAAGTTTCCGCTGAATTAATGGAATGTCTTTCAGATTCACCGAAGGCAGAAAAAAAATTTAAATCATTGCCCGCTTCACATCAAATGTATTACAGTAATTGGATTGAGTCTGCCAAAACAATTGGTACGAAAGCAAAAAGAATCGGGCTTACGATTATGGCGATGGAAAAAAATCTTACTTACGGAGAGATGCTGAGATTGAATGCACAATCTGTTAATAAGTAAGTTATCGGAAATATGATTATAAACTATTAAATTTGGTCAGATGCGTCGGCGGATGCTGTAGAAACCTCATTTGAAAACTTAAAATTCTCTGAATTGACTGAAACGATTATTAACCTGGAAACCGTTAACCCGATTGAGTTTTTTGGTGTTAACAATGGCAAGTTAGATATCCTCAAAAAAAAATTCCCTCTTCTAAAAATTCTTTCACGCGGCACACAAATCAAACTAAGCGGAGCTCCTGAACAGGTCGAAACCGCAAAAGAGAAAATTGACCTGCTGCTCCAGTATCTGGAGCGAAACGGTAGTCTGACTGAAAATTACTTCAACCAGATCCTGGGTGGGGATGATGCAGAAACCGTTGATCATTTTGTAGACCGGAATCCGAATGACATACTTGTTTTCGGTCCCAATGGAAAAACAGTTCGGGCAAGAACCGTAAACCAGAAAAGACTGGTGACCGCTTCCGAGAGAAATGATATCGTTTTTGCCATCGGTCCCGCTGGTACCGGTAAGACATATACAGCTGTTGCAATGGCCGTGAGGGCCTTAAAAAATAAAATGGTTAAGAAGATCATTCTTACCAGGCCAGCCGTAGAAGCAGGTGAAAATCTCGGGTTCCTTCCGGGCGACCTGAAAGAAAAAATCGATCCTTATCTTCGACCGCTATACGATGCACTGGATGATATGATCCCGGCAGACAAACTCGGGTATTATATGACAACCCGCACAATCGAAATCGCGCCACTCGCATATATGCGCGGTCGTACACTCGATAACGCTTTCATCATCCTGGATGAAGCCCAGAATGCAACCGATCTGCAATTAAAAATGTTCCTGACACGAATTGGCGCAAGTGCAAAAGCAATTATAACCGGTGATCTGACGCAGATTGATCTTCCGAAAAATCAGAAAAGCGGGTTGGCCAAGGCTTTATATATCCTGAAAGGCATTGAAGGCATTTCACATATTGAGCTTGATGAGGAAGATGTAGTTAGGCATCGCCTGGTAAAAGCCATTATCAAAGCGTATGAAAAAGATAAAATAATTGAACAGGGTGGTGCGTAATAATGGTCAATTGCTATTTCGCATCTGCTTTTTATAAATTATGATTCCGTTGAAAACCATTTTTGCCTGTTGTTTTCTATTTTTCATCTCAGCCTGCAACACAGGCAAAACCTTTAGTCCGGCTGAGGATGCGCAGGATGCTGGACGTCAGTTTATCCGGGCGTCCCTGGACGGAGACTACGAAAAAGCCCGTTTCTATCTATTGAATGATTCAGTTAACCTTCTGCTGATCAGCAAATGGCAACAGGGATTTGACAAGATGGATCGCGACACGCGTCAGCAATACCGGGAAGCAAATATTCTTCCTATAGACATTCATGCGATCAACGATTCAGTCACTACCTATACCTTTTCCAACAGTTTCCGCAAAGACACGACGACGGTGCATATTGTAAAAAAAGACGGAGAATGGCTTGTAGATCTCAAAGAGATCCTGAATCAGAAACATTAACCGGCCGCTTCCGGATACTTTGTGCTATGATTTTGAATGAGTAGGTTTGTGTGCTCAAACCAACTTATGAATAAGATGAATGTTTCACACCCCTGGCATGGGGTTCCTTACGGAAGCCATGCGCCCAGAATTGTAAATGCCATCATTGAAATTCCACAGGGTGCCCGCGCAAAATATGAAATTGATAAAGACAGTGGTTTATTAAAACTGGACAGGGTTATTTATTCTTCCTTTTACTACCCGGTGAATTATGGGTTTATTCCACAGACATACGGAGACGACAGGGATCCGCTGGATATCCTGGTTATTACGTCCCTTCCGGTCGTTCCCTTATGCCTGATGGAGGCCAAGGTTCTGGGAGTCATGCAAATGATTGACAACGGCGATGGCGATGATAAGATTATTGCTGTAGCGGCCAAAGATCCCGGTGTAAACCATTATAACAATATCGAAGAGTTGCCGAAACATTTTTTTGATGAACTGAGACATTTCTTTGAAGAATACAAAAAGCTGGAAAACAAGGCTGTCAAAGTAGAGGAATTTCAGGACAAGACAATGGCACTGAAGGTGATCGAAAATGCCATTGCATTTTACAAACAGGAATTTGGGAATACGTTAAAATCAAAAAGCCCAAAAACCAGTTAAATGAGAAATCTTTTTTTTGAACCTGAAAATAAGTTTCAGGCTTTCAGCCATAGACATACTTATGCAAATTTCAAGTTTTCGCATCTTATGTGAAAGTTGACTTATTAACGTGTATCCTACCTCTTATACCCGTCTGACGGATCAGGAAATATTAAAACATTTTTACGCTGATCGCAATAATGAGTGGCTCGGTGCCCTGTTGGAAAGGTATACCATGTTATTGTATGGTGTATCCATGAAGTATTTAAAGAACCCCGAAGAGGCCAGAGATGCGGTGCAACAGATTTTTTTAAAAGTCATCACAGAATTGCAAAAGTATGAAGTCAGCTATTTCAGCTCCTGGCTTTATATGATTGCAAAAAATCATTGTCTGATGCAGTTGAGAAACCGGCGGCATGGCGTTTCTGTTGATCTTCTGAACGAACCTGTTTCAGAAATAAATGATCCGGATCCTTTACAAAACGAGACGCTTTTAAAGGATTTGGAAGATGCTATGCAACACCTGAACACAGAACAGAAGACCTGCATCAAAATGTTTTATCTGGATAAAAAGACATATCAGGCCATTGCAACTGAAACAGGTTTCAACTTATTACAGGTAAAAAGTTATATACAGAATGGAAGGAGAAACCTGCGTTTATTATTGGAAAAGAAAATAGACCGGTTAACAAAATAATATGAATGAAGAAATAAACGATATGAATTCTTCCGATAAAAAATTACCTGACTCTTTAAATAGTCATTTACGTGCAATAATGGCAGAGAAGGAATTAAACAGGTTCCGTGAACAGTTATCTGAAGAATTTATTTCAGATGCGACTGAAGGTCTCTCCGGGGAAAAAGACAGCAAACAACTGGAATCTGTTTTACGAAATTTAAACCAGCAGATGCATCGTCAGCTGGCACATAAGAAACCACCCAAAAGAAGGCGGTCTATCGGAGATTTAACCTGGAATTACTGGGCCATTATATTCATTCTCCTGCTTGGCATTGTCGGATACGTTGCCGTTCGCATGTTTCTTCACTAAGACAATTGTAAAATCAGAGAGGGAATTATTTCGATCCGATATGTATTCCCGTTTAAAATTGAGAAAGATTCAAAAAATCCTTAACCCTACGCCTTGTTTTACTGGTATTGAATATAAACTGGCTTCGGCTTCAAACGCATAACCTCCGCCGGGGTCATCATGCTGCTTCCGGGTTCGCGGTAATCATTTTTGTAGAATAATTTGAATCCTGTAAACTGTACAGGTTCCTTCGATACATATTCCCGGTATGTAGTGAGTTTGCGTTCCTTTGCACCCCATCCGTCCATATCAATAACTACCTGAACTTCCGGTGTTGGTTTGATATGTTTATAGTTTCTGATCATTGCCTGGGTAAACCGGTGTACAACCAGTATTTTAGGAGGCAGTTGGTTAACCTTCGCCAGGTTTGCAAGATATTTAATAGTAAAGTTGATATCAGAATCATTCATGGTGCCGATCACAGAACCTGGTTTTTTGCCTGTTTTCATGGAAAATTCCGGGTCTATCCCAAGATGAACCTGAGGCATTTTCAAATAGGTTTCCAACATCGGAACTTCTTCCTGAACCGTACTCATGCCAACCTGAATATCCAGAAATACCAGGGCATTGATTCTCGCTGCCATGCGAATTAAGGAATCTATTTGCTTGAATGGCATGCGCAACCTGTATTTATTCCCCTTCCCGGGATATCCCTGTGCCGTTACAGCAATATAATGCAGGGCCGGGCGAACCGGAACCGTTGAATCGGCTGCCTGCCATTTTTTCAATTCCACCTGCAGTTTCGCGAACATGGTATCCGTGGGGTATTCTCCCAATACCCCCATTTTCTTGGAATAAAAATTACCGTAAAAAGCAATTACCCGGCTAAAAGGGAAAACAGCTCCCGGCAACGGGTATTGCAACTTTACAGGCCAGCGGCCTGAACTGTCTCCATTACTTAAAGCGAGATTAAGCTGGTCGTATTTGATCGTGTCCAGGATGGCTGGACGGAGGATTAATTTTTGAAGAGAGTCGTTGGATCCAATCGTATCTTTTGCATTGGCCAGCAATTCACTGGAATTACGGTGAAAAAGGTTACCCGAACCAAGAGCCTGGTAAAAATACAAACCGGTTAATCCGGAACAAACTATGAAGAGTATAACAATGTACTGCTTCTTTAAAATGCCGGGCTTTCCGGCCGCCTTCGGAGAAATTTGCATAGGGATGTAGATTGTCTTACGTTATTACGTATGGTCTTTAACCAAAACGCCTTAAGGATAGCTTTATTTTAAGTTTTATCTGTTAAAAAACAATTTTTTTATACCAGTTTATCAATCCATTAGTTGACCCGTCATGAGATGAGGTTTCTTCTCCACTTTTCAATTCGGGCAATATTTTTCCTGCCAGCTCTTTTCCCAGTTCCACACCCCATTGATCAAAGGAGTATATATTCCAGATAATGCCCTGAACAAATATCTTGTGTTCATAAAGTGCAATAAGCTGGCCAAGGGTATAAGGGGTAATGGCTTTAATAAAAAACGAGTTAGTGGGCCTGTTACCGCTGAAAAATTTAAATGGGACAAGTTCGGGTTTTACTTTCGCCGCCAGTAATTCTTCCGGTGTCCGGCCGTTCATCAGTGCTTCCGTCTGCGCAAAAAAATTCGATAACAATTTAGCATGATGGTCTCCGAGGGGATTGTGGCTTAAGGCCGGTGCGATAAAATCACAAGGTATCAGAACAGTTCCCTGGTGAATAAGCTGGTAAAAAGCATGTTGCCCATTGGTTCCAGGTTCACCCCAAACAACAGGGCCAGTAGAATATGTTGCCGGTACGCCGTTTCTATCAACGGATTTGCCATTACTTTCCATATTTCCCTGTTGAAAATAGGCAGCAAAGCGATGCATATATTGGTCATATGGCAGAATGGCTTCTGTTTGTGAGCCAAAGAAATTTCGATACCAGATACCCAGCAAAGCCATAATAACGGGTATATTCTTTTCAAAAGGAGTGTTTTTAAAATGTTTGTCTGTTGCATGCGCACCCTGTAGCATTTCCTCAAATCTGGAATAACCGATCATGAGCACAATGGAGAGTCCGATAGCACTCCAAAGCGAATACCTTCCCCCTACCCAATCCCAAAACACAAACATATTGGAACGGTCAATACCAAATTTGACAACCTCCGTTTCATTGGTGGATAATGCAACAAAATGTTTTGCAATATGCGATTCATCCCCGGCTGATTTTAAAAACCACTGTCTTGCACTAAATGCATTTGTCATGGTTTCCTGTGTCGTAAAAGTCTTGGACGCAATCAGAAAAAGAGTCTCGTCCGGATTTATTTTCTTTAGCGTTTCTACAATTTGGGTGGCATCAACATTTGAAACAAAATAAGCTTCCATGCCATCGATCCAATAATGCTTTAGTGCTTCATTAACCATTACCGGCCCCAGATCACTGCCGCCAATTCCGATATTGACAATGTTTTTGATGGGTTTGCCACTATAGCCTCTCCACTCACCAGAATGAATTTTCTGGCTGAAGGATTTCATGTGTTCCAGTTCATGCATAACTTCCGGCATAACGTCCTTTCCATCAGAATAAACAGGTTCACCGGAAAAATTCCTTAACGCGGTATGTAATACGGAGCGGTTTTCAGTGTGGTTTATTTTTTCGCCTGAGAACATCGCCTGTTGCGCTTCCCAGACTTTGCACTCCGCCGCCAGATCCAGCAAGTGTGCAAAAGTTTCCGCATTTAGCAGATTCTTCGAATAGTCAAACAGGATATCTCCAAAAATGATTGAGCAACGCTGGAATCTTTCCCGGTCTTCGGTGAAAAGATTTTTCATTTGAATACCTTTCAAATACTGCTGGTCCGCTTGCAGCTTTTTCCAGGCCAGGGTGTCGACAGGGGAAATATTTGGGAACATATTGGCAGGGTTGGCTTTTTTGTGTGCCAACAAAATTACGATTTGAATGTTGTTATTGCACGAGTATTGAATTCACATTTTAAAAACATCTTTTATGAGTCAGGCCTTTGTTAAAGAAAATGATGAAATGTTGTTGCAGGATGTCTCCCCATCTGTTACCGCCCTGATGATATATCTCACCAGGGAGAATAATGGAATCCGGGTTTATGAAAAACACCTGGTGGAGGATAAAGAAAACAATCGCGAAGTGCATGTAATGAGTAACGGACTTTCCTATGCAAAGGATAAAGATTCAAAATGGTACGTTCTTTAAGTGTAAAGTATGATGTTTAAAGCAAACGGGTTTCAGAATATCTGATCGAGGATTTTTATAAAATGATCCACCATCTCAGCGCTGATATCCAGATGGGTTACAATACGCAGGCGCTTGTCTGATATCGTTAGTAAAAGAATTTCCTGTTGTTTCATGGAGGCGATAAACTCCTTTGGGCTTTTTCCATCTGCTAATTCAAAAATAACCAGATTGGTTTCTACAGGCAGCACTGTTTTTACCAGTGGGTGTTTTAACAGAGCATTACCTATTTTTTTGGCATGATGATGATCCACAGCCAGCCTTTCAACATGATGTTCGAGAGCGTAAAGCGCAGTTGCCGCCAGAAAACCAGCCTGCCGCATACCACCGCCAAATACTTTACGGACCCTGATCGCCTGACGGATAAACGCTTCAGTGCCCAGTAAAATACTGCCAGCCGGACATCCGAGCCCCTTATTGAAACAAACCGAAATGCTGTGGAAAAGTTTCCCAAATTCCTCGGCTTTTTCATTTTTTGCCACCATTGCATTATATAACCTCGCTCCATCCAGATGCAGTCTTAACTGATGTCCATCGCAAACAATTCTGATTTTTTTTATTTCCTCAAGGTCATAGCAACTTCCTCCTCCCCGGTTTGAAGTGTTTTCAAGACATACCAGCGAACTGTGAGATTTATGTACATCGTCCGGATTAATTCCTGTTAAAATCTGACCCGCATTCATACGACCCCTGTCACCCGGAAAAGTTCTTACCTGACAACTTGCATTGTAAGCTATCCCACCGCCTTCGTAATAATAAACATGTGATTCCTGTTCGCAAATCACCTCATCCCCAGGTCTGGTATGACTGGCAATAGCTATCTGATTTGACATGGTTCCACTGGCACACCAGAGGGCTGCCTCCATGTTAAATATTGCAGCCATTTTTTTTTGCAGTTTATTGACAGTAGGATCCTCTCTAAACACATCGTCACCCACTTCAGCGCTCATCATAGCGTCCATCATCCGGGGAGTCGGTTTTGTAACTGTATCTGAACGAAAATCAACGATCATTTTTTTATGTTAAAGCTTTTTTTTTGCAAACCGGATGGCATAAAGATTGAAACGATAAAATATAAAATTAAGCACTATGGACAATTTAATTGTGAAAGGAACCTGGAATACAGTAAAGGGAAAATTAAAACAGGCTTATGGCAATCTGACAGATGATGATCTGAAATATGAAGAAGGAAAGGATGATGAATTATTGGGTCGTCTGCAACAAAAAACAGGAAGAACAAAGGACGATTTGAGAAAATGGTTTAAAGCGAATTCTGGATCAGGAACAGAAAAAACCAGGTATTAAAGCAGTTTTCCATCTGGGCCCTTCCGGAATATACCGGAAGGGCTTTTTTGTAAACTTACCTGCCTCCTATTTGCAATTGAATCTTTAACTTGCGTCCCTATGACACAGGAAAAGCTAATCGATATGAGGTCCCGGCTGAGTGGACTGAGGAGGTTTCTTTGACGTCGAGAACCGACAGATTAAAATCAATGAAGAAAGACAATTAACCGGCAGCTCAGGATTCTGGGAAGACAATGAACGCGCCACGGCCATTCTCAAAAACATAAAGGTAAATGAGTATTGGCTTAAGCTCTATCAGGCTGTAGAAACAGCTATCGAAGATTTTGCCGTTCTGATGGAATTCTGGAAAGCCGGTGAGGCGACGGAGGAAGAAACCCGGGCGGCCTACGAAAAATCTCTTGAGCTGATTGACGAAGCCGAATTTAAGTCCACGCTCAATGAACCCGAAGATGAGTTGCCCGCAGTGTTGCAAATCAATTCAGGTGCAGGTGGTACTGAAAGTCAGGACTGGGCAGAAATGCTGATGCGTATGTACCGTATGTACGGAGAAAAGCAGGGATGGACAGTTACAGAACTTGATTTTCAGGATGGCGAATCAGCTGGAATAAAAAGTGTTACGCTGCAGTTCGATGGACCCTTTGCCTACGGATTTCTAAAAGCTGAAAGCGGCGTTCACCGCCTGGTTCGTATTTCTCCCTTCGACAGTAATGCCAGAAGGCATACTTCATTTGCGTCTGTATATGTATACCCACTGATTGATGATACGATTGAAATAGAGGTAAATCCTGCCGATATCGAATGGGCATTTTTCAGAAGCGGGGGTGCCGGGGGTCAAAACGTAAATAAGGTGGAAACAGCTGTGCGGCTAACCCACAAACCCAGTGGCATAATAGTGGAATGTCAACAGGCCCGTACGCAGGGAGAAAATCGTGAAAAAGCGATGGCCATGTTGAAAAGCCGGCTTTATGAAGAAGAAATGCGGAAACGGGAAGCCATCAAAAATGCCAACAACGCGAGTAAGAAAAAAATCGAATGGGGTTCACAAATCCGCTCTTATGTTTTTCATCCTTATAAAATGATAAAGGATCATCGAACTGGTTTCGAAACAGGAAATATTCAACCGGTGATGGACGGAGAGCTGGATGGATTTATCAAGGCATATCTAATGTCGGAAAAAGAATCTCTGACCTGATCGGAAGGAATTGCGGAACTGCCTGCTACAAACGAATAAAGTCAAGACAATGAATATCGGCTATTTCAACTATGCAATGCCAGTCAACGAACCGGTGAAGTCTTACGCCCCTGGTTCAGCCGAAAAGAAATTACTGAAAAAAGCCCTGGAGGATTTGAAATCGATTGAACACGATATTCCCGCTATTATCGGTGGAAAAGAAATCCGCTCGGGGAATAAAATAACATTACGTCCGCCCCATGAGCTTTCTCATTTATTGGGTCATTTCCATCGATCAGATAAAAAACAAATACAATCCGCCATATCAGCTGCTCTGTCGGCGAAGGCCTCCTGGGAACTTATGGACTGGGAAAACAGAGCGGCAGTTTTTCTAAAGGCCGCTGATCTTCTGGCCGGAAAGTATCGAAATATCATGAACGCGGCTACCATGTTGGGGCAAAGCAAGAATGCTTACCAGGCAGAAATAGACAGCGCCTGCGAACTCATTGATTTCTTACGTTTTAATGTGCATTATCTAAGTGAAATATACAGGCAGCAACCGATTAGTTCTCCCGGTATGCATAACAGGCTGGAATATCGCTCCCTGGAAGGATTTGTTCTGGCGATTACTCCTTTTAATTTCACAGCCATCGGTGGAAATCTGCCAACTTCAGTTGCGTTGTGTGGAAACGTCGTTGTCTGGAAACCGGCTGATACGCAAATTTTCAGTGCACAGGTATTTATGAAAATTCTGCTGGAGGCCGGATTACCGGATGGAGTCATAAACCTTGTTTATGCGGATGGTCCGGAACTCGGCGAGATTTGTTTCAGTCACCCAGATTTTGCGGGTATTCATTTTACCGGATCAACGGCAGTATTCAACCAGATTTGGCGACATATTGGAGAAAACATCGGCAAATTCAAATCCTATCCCCGTATTGTTGGAGAAACCGGCGGTAAAGATTTCGTACTGGTGCACCCTGAGGCAGATATTGATGTTGTGGTAACTGCTCTTGCCAGAGGAGCATTTGAATACCAGGGCCAGAAATGTTCGGCAGCATCCAGAGCCTATCTCCCATCCAATATAGCTTCGGAAATTAAGGAAAAACTGATTAAGAGTATCGAGGGGATGAAAGTGGGGACTGTAGAGGATTTCAGCAATTTTGTCAATGCAGTTATTGATGAGAAAAGTTTCAACAAGATCAAAGGATATATCGACGGCGCATCAGTGGACGCGTCGGCCCGGATATTAGCAGGTGGTAAAGCGGATAAAACCAAAGGATATTTTATTTACCCGACCCTGATCGAAACGACAGATCCGTGTTACGCCACCTTGAAAGAAGAAATTTTTGGTCCCGTGCTTACCATTTTTGTATATGATGAAAATAAATTTGAAGAAACGATGGATCTGGTTGACAGCACATCGAATTATGCACTGACAGGTTCAATCATTTCTACCAACCGTCGTGCCATTGAACTGGCTACAGAAAGGTTACGTCATTCGGCAGGTAATTTCTATATAAACGACAAGCCAACAGGTGCGGTGGTTGGCCAACAACCGTTTGGGGGCGCACGTGGAAGCGGTACCAATGATAAAGCGGGATCCATTTTAAACCTTTACCGCTGGCTGAGCGCGCGCACAATCAAAGAGACCTTCGATCCGCCTACCGGTTATGAATATCCTTTTTTAGGGGAACCATGACGGCATTCACTATTTTTATAAAAATATTCTGATTGAAGACAATCCTGACCGAAGAAGAACTCGGCCTCACCATCCAGCGATTGAGTCATCAGCTCCTTGAAAACCATCTCAGTTTTCAGGATCTTGTGATAATCGGTATTCAGCCGCGCGGAATTTATTTTTCTGACCGTATCGTACAGCAGATCAATGAACAGATAAAACCGGCAAAAATAACCTACGGTAAGCTCGACAACACTTTTTACAGGGATGATGTGCGACAGGGCCTTCACACATTGAATCAAACCGATATGCCCTTTAGCGTGGAAAATAAAACTGTTATTCTGGTAGATGATGTGTTATATACCGGCAGAACCATAAGAGCATCTATGGATGCTCTGTTAACATTCGGCAGACCGGCCAAAGTTGAATTGTGTATTTTAATTGACCGTCGGTTTAGCCGGGAAGTTCCCATACAGGC
>DASXNJ010000065.1:0-16539 GCA_036495145.1 Puia sp. | reverse complement strand
ACCACTCAACAGCATTCTTTATTTTGCATTTATGGGAGCGATACTTTTCAGCCTGTTTAAAAAGGAAACTGGTTCCGAACGAAAATAAAAAAAGGATGAACTTTCGATATGGTTTGACATTCACATTTCTGCTGATCATACATACTGTTTCCATTTTTGCCCAAACTGAATGGACAGTCCAGAAAGTGAAAGACGGTATCAAAATCAGCAGCCGCCATTCTTCATCATCTCCTTTTAATGATATCCGCGTTGAACTGGATCTGGTTGGAAATGTAGAACAACTGGGAGCTATCCTGGTTGACGTGGCAAAATATAAAGAATGGAGTTACGCGACAAAAGTTTCAAAATTGACAAAAACACTGGGACCTGGTCACTTTATTTATTATAACGAGATTGAAGTTCCATGGCCCGCAACCAACCGGTACTTCTACGCCAATTTTGAATTAAAGAGAAATCCGGCTGACAGATCCATGCAGGTCATTGCGGTCAATATTCCAAATTATGAACCCATGCCAAAGGACCTGGTGCAGGTTCCTTTGACGAGAGGCACATGGAATATTACAACCAATACAAAAAAATCAATCCATGTTGATTATATACTGGAAATGAATCCCGGTGGTTCATTACCTGTCTGGGTACTGAATTTATTTTCCACCAAGGGCCCCCTGGAATCATTTGAAAACTTAAAACAAAAAATGTCGGATTTAAATCCGAGGTAACGAACACCTAACAATAACGGATCTTAATTCAGACGGATGTCTGGGTAATATGCCGGTAAAAACCTTCGATAATATAGGTTCCGACGGTTGCACCTCCGTCCTGCTTACCGATAGAGTCATCCTGATAATATGCTGCACGACCGTGTTGTGCTTTCATTTTCGTAGAAGCATCCAGCCCTTTCAGAGACGCCTCTTTCGCCGCGGAAACAGCTTTTTCCAAAGATTCATGAACCGATTGCCGTAAGGCTTCTGCTGCCGGATTTAAAGTATCAATAATGGTTTTATTGCCAGGAACAGATTTTCCTCTCTCCATGATGGATCTGACAAAGGCTTCAAAAAAAACAGCTAATGTTTCCGGACCGATTTCTTCAAACGAATCGATCGATTTTCCACCTTTCATAAATCCGGTGCCGACCAGCGTACCCATGGTGGAAGGAGAGGTTTTTGCGATGACCATTCCCAAACGAGCGAACAGTTTTCCTGGAATTTTTTCTTCCGATTTGTCCGCTTCTTCGTGAGCGGCTGCAAATGCTTTGGTCATTGTAAATCCCAGATCACCATCGCCCATCACACTATCCAGTTCCATCAGTTTGTCCTGATTGAAATCAATGATGTTTTTAATCTGAAGGATGATGGATTGAATATCTTTTATCCCCAACGATTCCATCGAAATAATGATTAGAGTTGAATCTGTGAAAAAAAAGGAGAATTGGCCGGTCTTGACAAAAGCCTCTTTAATTCTCCATCCAGCTTTAAAATGGAAATAGAAGCGCCGGCCATTTCCATGCTCGTGGCGAATTCACCCACATAGGTATTGAAAACAGAAATGCCCTTACCTTTCAATATCTCATGTAATTTCCTGGCCATGATATAGAGTTCTTCTTTGGGGGTTGCACCAAGCCCGTTTAATAAAACAGAAACCTCATCTTCATTTTGGTATGGCAGGTCCGTAAGGATTTTATCTGCCATCTGTTGTACGATTTCATCTGCTTTTTGCATAACTCCTCTCCGAATGCCGGGTTCACCATGAATACCCATTCCGATTTCCATTTCATTTTCTCCAATGGTAAAAGATGCCTTACCGGCTTCCGGTACGATACAGGCTGTTAACGCAACGCCCATGGTACGAACATTGGCACATGTTTTTTCAGCAATTCTTTTTACTTCATCAAGAGATGCGAGTTCATCGGCGAGGGCACCCGCAATTTTAAATGCATAAAATATACCCGCCACACCCCGGCGTTTTCCCTCTTCACCTTTTGGAGCAGAGGCCACATCTTCGCCGGCGACTACCTGTTCAACTTTTATTCCTTCCATGTCTGCCATTTCTGCCGCCATGTCAAAATTCATAATATCTCCTCCATAATTTCCATAGATATATAATACGCCCGCACCCTGATCGATCGTTTTTGTTACCTCCAGCATCTGATCCGAGCTGGGCGATTGAAATACACCACCCACAGCACAACCATCCAGCAGACCATCACCCACATACCCTAGGAAGAGAGGCAGGTGACCCGATCCGCCACCTGTGGCGAGTCCGACCTTGTTTTTTTTATCTCTTTTTGTTTTAACAATACAACGCAGGTCGCTGCCTGCTGTCGTTAGCTGGTCCGGATGCGCAATCAGAATTCCCTGCAACATCTCGTCCACAAAATGCACTGGATCATTCATTATTTTTTTCATCTTAATGCTGTTTTTTATAGTGGGAGAAAAATCTTTAATACTGTTTCGCAATAATAATCAGGGAAAGGCCCGATAAATAAAGTATGAACATAATCACAAGCCATTTATTAACCGAAGGAGGAGCAAGCCTGAATTCCTTCCAAACCAGCACGCCCCAAAGAACAGCTACCATGGTGGCACCCTGGCCCAGGCCATATGAAATAGCAGTTCCGGCTTTTTCAGCAGCCAAAGTCATCAGCGAAAATCCCAGGCACCAGATCAGGCCACCGAGAATTCCGACCAGATGATCCTTGCGGGTACCGTTTGTGAAATAATTCTTCCCTGAAATAACGGGACCTGTCAAAGGCCTTCGCATCAGGTAATAATTCCATAAGAATGAAGAGGCCAGCAACCCGATTGAAAAGAAAACGATCGCCGTATAAGGTGTCAGTTTTCCGGTTTCCGGCACGACAAGAGTGGATGAAATGGAATTGACGAGCAGGGGATAAAAAAATCCCATAAAAATGCCGGTGAGAATGGACAAGACGATGCCCTTCGTGATAGATTTTTTCCCTTCCGAAGGGATCTTGCTATATGCCATCCCGTCCAGAATGATGGCCGCAACGATACAGGCCAGCCCGGTAAAAAGTATCCATGGATTTCCCAGTGGTTTGCTGATGTAACCTGTAATGACACCTAACACCAGCGCCAGACCCACACCTATGGGAAAAGCGATGGCCATTCCCGCTATATCAATAACGGTGACCAGCAAAACATTGGACAAATTAAAAATCGTTCCCGCCAGAAACGCATAACCCAGGTTTTTCGATTCGGCCTGTGAGAGATCATCCAGAAATGACCGGCCACCACTGCCGTGGCTTCCCAGCGTAAATGCAAGCAGAAGCGAAAAAATCAAAACGCCCAAAGAATAATCCCAATAATAAAGTTGAAAAAACCAGTTCTTTCCTGTGAGTTTCATTGTATTGGCCCAGGATCCCCAGCAGATCATGGTTATAAGGCAGAGGATGACCGCGGCTGGATAGGACTCAATGATTACCATATGTCTGATGCATTCGTTTAAATAAAACTAGCTCATAAAGCGAAGCGCAGGGTTTTCTGATAGAATAAAATTACAAATGAAGTAGTAATGATGTAGTTGTCAGATATCGGCCAACTGACTAACAGGATTTATTTTCTGCACTTCTTAAATCTTCTTAGTCCTTTATTTCGTATATATCCAGAAATATGCGGCTCAAATTCTTTCCCGGCGTCATGGTCATTTGTACGCTGATGGCCTGCAACCACGAAAGGGAGCAAATTATAAGCGCAATTTATATCGACAGCCTGATCAGCCACTACCATCCGCCGGCATTCGCCGTTTCCAACGATTCCTCAATAAAATTCTGGCGAAACCGGATCGATCCAAAACTTCCGGGTTTGGTAAATGAGGCAAAATATGCCGGTACACTTTCCTTAAAGTTTCATCTTTTCGGCGATATTCAGGATATTCAGAAAGCAGATAGTGTTATCCGAAAGATTGACGACGATTTCAATCATAAAGAAGCACAGGCGGAACTTACCCTGGTAAATTATTCAATTCTGCAACACCGTTTTAAAGAAGCTGATTTATGGCTGGAAAAGGCCAGACAAAACGGACTGAAAAAATATGACCAGCTCAGCTCGTCCTTTGATATTGATTTTGAGCTGGGACGTTATTTCAACGCTTCAAACGAACTAAAGGAATTAAAATCCACTGCCGACTACGGTTATTTTTTTCGTCGTTCAAAAATGGATCATCTGAATGGATTGCTGGACAGCTCGATTCATGCCATGGAGAAGGCGGCGAAGGAGGAGGAGAATAGCCCCTATCTGAAACAGGTAGCGCTTTCCAATACGGCAGATTTATATATTCATGCGGGTGATCTGAAGAAAGCAGCGGTTTTATATCAGGAATGCCTATCGATGAACAGTGCCGATTTCCATAGCCTGACGGGATTGGGGTGGATTGCCATGGTGCATGATAAAAATGATTCTTTAGCAGAAAGAATATTCGCATTTGTCAGAACCCGGAATAAACTGCCTGATCCGTTATTTAAACTTACACAGATGGCTCAGGTGCGGGAAGACAGCTTACAGGAAAAAAAATGGGCCCATGCATTTGAATCAATGGCCGCTAAACCCGAATATGGTAATATGTATAACAAATATCTGATTGAGTTATATACAGGTATTTTAAATGACCCGGCAAGGGCTGAACAACTTTCAAATCAGGAGCTGAAAAACCGGGCAACACCTCAGACCTACGCCTGGTATGCCTGGAGTTTGTATTCCAACAATAAGAAGAAAGAAGCATATAACCAATTTGAAAAAAATGTTTCGGGACGGCCACTCGAGGGGTTGGAATTATATTGGATGGGAAAAATGATGCAGGGAATGAATAAGGGATACAACGCCCAGGCTTTCTATAAAGCAGCCTATATAAATAAATATGATCTTAGTCCGGCAATCCTCCGGGATCTGGAAAAACAATTAGAGTAAGATCCGCTGAACGGTCCAGACAGCGGAAATAATGGCAATCATCGCAGAAATGGGGATCACAACAATCTTTCGGTAATAAGGTTTGTCTCCAAACCATTTTCCCAACAATAGATAGGCAGACAGGATGATGGTTAGCTGACCAAGTTCCACACCAATATTAAACATGACAAGCGACAACAGATAGGAATCCTGTGGCAGCCCGAGTTTTCCCAAGGCGCCGGCGAATCCCATACCGTGAACAAGTCCAAACAGGAATACAATTCCGATACGGGAAACTTTCAATCGCGGCGAAAATATATTTTCAAGAGAAACGTACAGAATGGATAATGCAATCAGGGGCTCTATAATATTCGCCGGCGGACTGATCACATGATACATGGCCAATCCCAAAGTAATGGAATGGGCCACGGTAAATGCTGTTGCCTGCCATAACAGCGGTTTCATCTTTGGACTCAACATGAACAGACTCAATACAAATAAAATGTGATCAAGTCCGAGAGGAAGGATATGATGATAACCCAGCTTCAGATAAACCCAGGCTGCATCTGAACCGGACAATTTATCCAGTTCCTGAACGATAACATGTGCAAAAAATATTCGTGACATAAGATGTAAGTAAAAAGAAAAATAAAAAGGTCAGAATGAATCCTGACCTTTTTTATATTTGAATACAGCGGCCCAATTTTAGTTTTACCAGGGGCTTGCCTCGTAGGGAAATGAAGTCAGAAATGTTTTGTCATTTCCATTGACATGATCACTGGTAAGCCCCGGATTCATTGACCCGTCGGGTCCTCCAAAAAGAAGTATTAATTCCACATCAATCACGTCATCACCTAATGTTCTGCCGGTCAGAACCTGGGTACCATTGTAAAAACTGGTGACTCCTGTTGTAGAAGCATTTAATACATCCGTTGACAATACACCGATAAACTGATCAGCTGATAAGCCCAACAGGTTGGTGGTATAACCTGGATTCAATGTCAAAAGCGATGTCTTCATATCATTGGTGAATAACGAGGGCATCTGGGTCGGAGTGGTCGTATTGAAACTATCTTTTCCGCTGGCCGGGATGAACACTGTATTGATCGCTGGCCTTCCGACCTGATCTGCCTGATCATAGTAAACGGTCGGAGCGGGAGGAGGATTGTGACTGTTTGATTTCGAACAACCAACAACACCTATTGTTAAGAGCATAGCACCTGCAAAAATTTTTATTATATAATGCTTTTCCATATTATTTATTTCAATTGTTGAATGAATAGTTTAGATCGGATCAAATCAGGATTCTTTCTTTTTAGTGGTTAACCAAACGTTTATTTTTCCTGTGCTGTAAAGAAGTTTTTTTGGTACCTCCACAACAACACTCAAAACATTGGTGCCGGCAAAAGCGTCCTTTCCCGGATTATTAAATCCCGGCGCCTTACCGGCGATGATCGCATGGTATTGATCAAGGTCGAAAAAGAAAGGATCATCCCGGGGACCGGCAAAAACCATAATTCCGGAACCGGTTGTCATAGTGGTAGGAGTACCCGAACCATAGGCGGTTACCGGAACGGAAGCGATAATATTCCCTTCCAGTTTGCTTCTTGTACCCGTGGTTGAAGGTTTTACCGGGCCGAAAAAATTCATTTTGCCATCAGCATAAATGGCCTGGATCACCAGGTCCTCCACATTGTCTCCGTTGTTGTCAATATTGAACTGGATTAATGTGTTGGGGTCGAATGCCGCTGCGCCGGTCGCTGAAGGCGCCAGCAGGCCTTGTGTATTGGCAACAAATACCAGGTTGTTGGTATCCGAACCATTGAACACGTACAAGTCAGTAATGTCAGTTGTTTGATTTTTCACCGCCGGCGCATCGATATGATCGGAAGCGAGTAAAAAACCACCTGCCGTAGTAGCCATGGCTACCAGGACGATCAAAGCAAGTTTTTTTTGTTTCATATAAAGTTTATTTGATGATTATTTGAAAGACCTACGAGATAAGTTTCCAGCCGGATTTATGAATATTGAATATTTCTTTTTTTGCAGGCGCTCCACCGGGCTACCGGAACTTATCAAAATAACGGACGACTGTCCCTGTTACGACTATTCAGTCGTCATTACAATTATTATTCATCTTAAAAAAAATATCATGAAAGAGTATTTATTCCTGCTTCGCGGAGGGAAACCCGCATCCGCCAAATCAGAAGCTGAAAACAAATCGGAAATGGAGGCATGGGGCGCTTATATGAGCGGCCTGGGCGAAAAAGGGCAATTTGTTGGAGGATTGCCATTGGTATCCGGCGGCATGGTCGTTACACCGGATGGCTTAAAATCAGAGCCCGTAAATTCGGGCAAAGAAGGTATTGTGGGTGGTTATCTGATTATCAAAGCTGAGAATCAGCAAAAAGCGGCTGAACTGGCTAAGATTTGTCCTCATATTGCCAACGAAGGCAATATAGAAGTCCGAGAAATTGCACCCATGCCTGCCATGTAAACGATGAGTCTGTGTGTGCTGCGGGTAATCCGTGGCACTTTTTATTTTTATAAACCCCATTGAAAGAATTCAATGGATATGAGCTCTATGGCAGCATTTTTGAGGGAGGGTGTTCATATTTATGAAAACCACTACAGACAAAATGATTGCGATTGCCGGGAAAGTCAGGGACCTGATTTTCGATATGATATATAATTCACTGGAATTGCCCGACATCAATTACTCTACTTATATCAGCAGAAATCTTTGCATCAACTATACTACGATTTCAAAATCATTCTCCAAAGCAGTCGGCGTAACGATCGAACGATATATTATTGACCAAAAGATTGAAAGAGTTAAAGAAATGCTTTCGGTAGATCATTTGAAGCTTTCTGAAATAGCTTGGAAGTTAGGCTATAGCAGCGTTGCGCATCTTTCCGGACAGTTTAAAAAAATCACCGGTATCACGCCTTCAGTTTTCAGAAAAACAGCCGACGTTTCCCGGTTCACCACTTTGCAGAAATGAAGATCCTCAAATGGATAAAAACAGGTAATGGATAAATAATCAGGTTTGTTAGTATCATTGTGGAATGGAGATTACTATCCTCGAATTCCCGTCCAACCTTGGATTAATAGAACCGAAACCTGGTCAGGAACCGGGTGTGAAAAGATTACCCGAATGGCTGAGGAAGTTTCATTTCCATGATATTCTGAAGCCGGAAAAAATGCTGACTTTATCAGCACCTCCGTATAGTATGCAGGTTGATAAAGAATCAGGCATAAGAAATGCTGACACCATTGCAGAATATGCCATCCGGCAATCGGATGTATTAGAAACCTGTATACTGGAAAATTCATTTTCCGTTGTTATTGGTGGCGACTGCAGCATCATGATCGGCAATACATTCTGCCTCCGAAGGTTGGGAGAATATGGTTTGTTTTTTTTAGACGGTCATACGGACTATATGTGGCCTGAACTTTCCGGAACAAAGGGCGCAGCCGGAATGGATCTGGCCATTGTTACCGGTCATTGCCATCCCAAACTATCAAACATAAATGGTTTTGGACCTTACGTGAATGAAGAAAATGTATTTTGCGTCGGCAACAGGGAATATGATGAACAATATGTAAAGACAATTGAAGATTCAAATATTCAATATTTCGATTTGAAATCATTGCGCCGGTCCGGAAACGGAAACTGCTGCCAGGCATTTTTAGAAATGGTTGCAAAAAATAAACTGGATGGATTCTGGATACACCTGGATCCGGATGTATTGAATGATGAATTAATGCCTGCAGTAGATTCGAGGTCGCCGGACGGGCTCAGTTATCAGGAATTAAAATATATACTAACCCCACTGCTGCTTAGTACAAAATCCGTCGGAATAGAAATAACTATTCTGGATCCGGACCTTGATCCCGAAGGCATCTATACAACGGATTTTGTAAACGAAATCGGGCGCTATTGAATGAAACTATTTCTGAAAAAAGAAGGTGATTCCGATTGTTTCGTATTAAACGGGAATCTCAGTCACAAATTCCACAGCGCGGCCACTCAATTTATTTTGTACAAGGGTACGAACGTTCTCATAGATTTTCTGATCCAGCGTCAGCTTGCCGGATGCATACTGCAGATTGGTTTCGTCCTTTGAAAATTTTATAAACAGGATATGGCTGATGTTCCTGGTGGAAGTGATTAAGAAAGTTCCCAGATTCATGGAAACGGCGTCTCCCGCCTGGGTCGCGACGCCAATTTGAAAACTACCATTGCTTTCAGAATGTGTATTTTTTTCGAATGCTTCAATTTTCCCGTTTGAATCTGCCAGCGATTTGATACCGTTCAGCGCGCGCGTAACAATCTGTAAGAAATCTGCGCCAAAGGCAGCTTCTAAAATATCGATGATCACCGATTGAAGTTCAACAACATTTGCCTTTGCTGAAAATTGTTGCACTTCGCCACCTTCCATCGTCCAGCCGACTTTTGTAAGAATTTCGATATACGACTTATACCAGCTGATCACATCTTTTTTATCAGGCACTTTACTATTGGCTCCCAATTGTGCCAGCAATGTCGACTCGAGAATGTCGGCTCTGTTCTCCGCACTCAAACCCGAAACGAAAGAGATAAGACTCTTATCGACGATCATGGCCTGGTCTTTCCCGTCCTGCACAGGCAGGGGCACTGCCTGTCCGGGAGCTGCCGTCACGACCATGGAACTCATCGCGGGCGAACGTTTGAAGGATGGAGAAGCAGGAGGCTCCAGGGGCCTGAAATCAGGATGAAGAAGGGGAGTCATTCCATCAGGGAAAGAAATCTCAAGATTGTCCAGGTAGTTTTTAACAAGGGTAGTCTGTCGCATTTCGTATATGATTTTAGCTGTTCTGATTTTTTTATAAGCCGTTCCTGTAATTGCGTGTTGCATTTCAATAATTCTTTGTGCTTGTCCGGGTATTTACATATCAGCAATTTCGACCTGAAACATGATAGGTATTTTCATTCTTTACCTTTCGGCTATTCTTTTTTGCCAATCGGTATTTTATTTCGATGATTCTGAAACTATATTTTCGTCCCGATTCCCACCATCGGCAGGAATCAGGGATTGAAAGGTCGTCTGGCCTCTATGAAAGGCGAAACAGCGACAGAAGCCAGTTTCTGTTGTATAATGATTTATACAAGTGATTATCTTTAGAAGTTAATAATTCATCGAAAGCCAGCAGGTTGAAAATGTTCAGGTTTTTATTAATGGTCATTTTTTCATTTTCTCTCGGGATCATGAGTACAACCCTTATGGCCCAGGACCTGGATGAAAGTAATTTTATCCGGTACACCAGACTACAGGGTTTATCAAACAATTACATTTCCGGCATCGTACAGGATTCTGACGGATATATCTGGGTTGCCACGCATAAAGGACTAAACCGGTTTGACGGAAATAATTTCCTCTCCATTTTTAAGAGTTCCCGCCACTCGCCATTGCCGGATAACCTGCTAAAATATTTACACGAACAATCACCGGATGAAATACTGGGTGCGACACGTGCGGGCGCTTTCTCTTATAACCCGGTAACCGGGAATTTCAAACAATTTATTGTTCCCTGCGATTCTGTCATTTTTTTCTGGACGAATAATGTATTTGATATTTTAAAGGACCGTGCCGGAAATTATGTTGTGTCGTCAAAAACCGGTTTATATATTTTTAATAATGCAGGAAGCCTGATCAAAAGATATGACTATCATCTCCCGGCATCGGTAGGAAAAGTTGAAATGATTTTTGGCGGATGGGTGCATACCTTATCAAATGGAAACAGCTTCCAGCAAAACGGCATTTATGGAAGCATCTATAATCCCGAAAAAAATGAGATCGATACATTTTATATTGACAAAAAACAGTATCTCAGAAAACTCATGACGGATTCTTCGGGAGAAATCAGAATATCCTGCAGTGGAAAAAATGGCGAACTGTTTATACTGAATCTGGACAGGAATACCATCGACATAGCGGATTTACAATCGTCACAGAGTATTTCAAGTCCGATATCCCCTTCGGTAATGAGCGATTTGTACTGGACGAGTAAACTGGTTAGTGTAAATGACAGTACATACATTATAACCTGCAGGAACAGTGGTTTTTATTTTTTGCACTACAATAGTAAAAGCGGAATGATATCCTGTGATGGCAGGAAATATTTTGAGAAGGAACTATGCACGTCCATATTTATGGACAAAGAAGGTCGCTTGTGGGTAGGAACAGCCGACGGATTGTACAAACAGAATATGCACAATTCATTTTTTTCTGTAACGGATCTTTCTTTACAATGCAGCCGGATGACCGATCAGGAAATCAGGAGTATTTATATCGAAAATAATTTCATTTATGCGGGCCTGAAAAATGAGGGCGGCTTGCTTGTTCTGAACAAAAAGACAGGAATGATCATAAAGCAGCTTGATTTTAAACCACACGATCGGTTCAGCAATACCATATCAAATGTATTCCCATATAATAAGGACACGCTATGGGTAGCGACTTCGAGAGGCATTCTATGGGTGGCTAAAAAGAATTATCATTATGGCAGGCTGAAAACAGCACCCGGGCAGGATTGGATTCAGCAAATCAATTCGCGTTGTTTCTTTCAGGATTCAAGAAAGAATATCTGGATCTCTTTTGCAACGCTGAACAGTCTACTGCGGTATGACCGGGCCACAAGGTCTTTTACAGATATTTCTATTTCGAATCCGCTGCTGAAACTGACGTATATATTCAGCATGGCCGAAGATTTACAGGGTAATTTATGGCTGGCGGGCGATGGGCTGTGCCGGTGGAATGAAAAAAAGCAGCTGGTAGATACACTGATCCCATATCCAAAAGTCAGCCGGCTGTTGTTGAATTATATGTATATCCTCGACAGGGACAACAAAAATAATCTCTGGCTTTCATCATTCGACAATGAAATTATTCAATACAACTGTTTTGACAATACCATGCATCTGCGACAGCCGGAGAATAATATTGTGGATGGTAATACCGTAACCAGCTCGCCCATTATAAATGATAATATCTGGATGGGAACCGATAACGGCATTTCTGCCTTTAATATCAGGGATTATTCTGTTAAACAATTCACCTATGCCGACGGGCTGCCATCAGTCAATATCACAACCACCGGCCGGGGCAGTTTTTATGACCGGGAAGCCAACCGGTTTTATATAGGTGCCAGGCACCGGCTCATTTCCTTTAGTCCTGATATTTCACTCGCACACAAGACGACGCCTACACTTTTCATCGATAAAATAAGCACACGCGATTCGATCTTTTCTGTTTCCGGCAGTGAATTACGGTTGAAGTATAACGAAAACAACCTGTCAATTGTACTAAACACGATCAATTACACGGATCCCGAAGAGGATCGTTTTGCCTGGAGGTCAACCGATAATGGCGACTCAGCCTGGAATCAGTTAAATACCCAGAAATCGGTTACACTCACCAATCTTCCAATAGGGAACAATCCGATTCAGTTAAAACTTTATTCTGTAAATAATCATTGGCCGCAGCAGGTAAAATCTTTAAATATTTTTATCCGTCCACCATTTTGGAAAACGACCTGGTTCAGTATTTTACTCGCGGCTGTTATTGCGAGTCTGATCATCTTTATGTACAGGTCGAGAATATATCAGATCAGGAAAAAAGAACGGGAGAATTCCAGGGTACAGCAACTCATTGTTGAAGAATACAAAAACCAGTTTGAACTCCAGCAGATCAGTAATTATTTTTCTTCCTGTATTTCCGGAATAAACAATGTGGATGATGTCTTGTGGGATGTGTCCAAAAACCTGATCGGCCGCATGCATTACGAGGACTGCATCATATATATGTGGAACAGGGACAAGACCAAAATGAAGCAAAGAGCAGCTCACGGTCCGAAAGGCAACCCAAAAACGATAGAATCACAATGTTTTGATGTGGAACCCGGGCAGGGTATCGTCGGGCATGTGATGCTGACAAGGGAGCCACTGCTCGTGGCAGATACAAGACACGACCACCGCTACAGGGTGGATGATATGAACCGGTTGAGTGAATTATGTGTTCCTATTATTCACGATGACGAATTAATAGGCATCATCGATTCAGAACACCCGGTAGAAAATCATTTTAAGGAAAGAGATGTGAAAATATTGACGACGATTGCCACGCTCGTTGGAAACAGGATTATACAGATCGAATCCGAACAATCACTGGCGAAAAAACAAAAAGAGCTGGCCAATATCAACCAGCAGCTGGCAGAAGCCCAGTTATCTGCCCTGCAAACACAGATGAATCCTCATTTTATATTTAATTCCCTGAACAGTATCAAGGGAATGATCCTGGCCAACGAGCAGCAAAAAGCGTCCAGATACCTGAGCAAATTCGCGCAAATGATTCGCGTTACGCTCAATCAGTCAAAGGAAATATTCACTACGCTGTATGAAAATCTGCAGCATTTGGAAAATTATTTATTGATGGAGAAACTTCGTTTTGATGATTCTTTTTCTTATAAAATCGTAGTTGACGATTGTCTGGATAAAGAAGAAACACTGATTCCAACGCTCATGATACAACCGCTGGCTGAAAATGCAATCTGGCACGGCCTATTGTTAAAGGAAGGAGATAAAAAATTGCTGATTAGTTTTTCTCAAAAAGAAGACACGATTTTCTGCAAGATTGAAGATAATGGAATCGGTATCCGGCATTCTGAAGAACTTAAAAGAGTGAATAATCCTTCGCATCAGTCTGTCGGTCTGAGTAACCTGCGAAACCGCATAAAAATAATGAACGAGAAATATGATATTGGCTGTAACCTCGAGATCAACGATCTGGGCCAGGCTGACGAGGAAAGGTCCGGGACATCCGCATTGTTATACTTTAATATTATAAATAAATAAACAGAACAACATGAAGGCAATTTTGGTTGATGACGAACCCGATGGAATAAAAACGCTGAAGAAATTATTGGAGCTTAACTGCCCCGAAGTGGAGATCGTTGCCACCTGCGGTAATGCACTTTTTGCCAGGGAAAAACTGGAGGAACTGAAACCCGATCTGGTATTTCTGGATATCCGGATGCCGGGTATGAGTGGTTTGGATTTGCTGGCTGAATTACCCGAAAAGAATTTTGAAGTGATATTTGTTACTGCTCATAATGAGTACCTCCTGCAGGCCCTGCAGTTCAGTGCTGTTGATTATCTGATGAAGCCGGTAGATGAGGACCGCCTGACAGAAGCTGTTCTGAGGGTAAAGAAGAGGCTGTTGCACGAAAGGGAATCAGCACATACGGAAACCTTATTACACAATATCAACAAGGCCGGATTTCCTTCGGAAATGCGCCTCGTGTTGCCCACGCTGAAAGGGTTCACCATTGTAAAACTGGAAGAAATCGTGTATTGCGAGGCACAGCGGAGTTATACCATTTTCCGCCTCGTCAATAACAAAACGATTATGATATCCCGGCCGTTATTTGATTATGAAGGTATATTGGCAGGAACCTCTTTTCTGAGGATACACAAATCTTTTCTGATCAATCTTCTTCATATAAAAGAATATCTGAGAGGAGAAGGCGGGACGGTTGTTATGACCAATGGAATGGAAATCGAAGTAAGTCGCCGGAAAAAGGAATTGTTTCTTACAAAAGTGAAGGAGCATTTTAAATATTAAAAAAAAGCCGCCTCAAAATATTCTTTTGGACGGGCTCTTTGGAGGATAAGGACTAACGGTAATATCTATTGCTTTCTGTTTGATTTATATCCCATTTCTTTGAAAAAGTCCAGAAAGGCTTCTGATAATGCATCCGAGATAACACTTCTCCGCCTTTCTGGTTTTGAAAATAATCTGTTGAAAAATATTTTCATTTTTTTCATTGGGTACGTTGAGGATGCAAGTACGTCGAAAACGAACGAACCCGGATACGCCTTCCGCCTTACGGCGATTTCCATTTCATGAATGGTGGTCATGATCTTCTAAAAGGATAAATATGCTCAGTGCTTTAAGCTTTAAACTTAAAGCCCAAAGCCTAACGCCTAACGCCTAACGCCCAACGCCCGACGCCTAACGCCTAACGCCCAACGCCCAACGCCCAACTGCCAACTGCCAACTGTCATCCGTCAACCCATTGAAACCAGTTGGCAGGTGGTTGATGCCGCAAATAAAATAATAACCACCGATGGAAGATTGCAGGTGGTTCCCTATTGATTTGGATAATACATTTACCTCTTGACTGAATTCAATATAATTTTTTCTTCATGGAAGCAATATAAAACGGGAACAGGTGGCGGAACCGGAAACAGCGAATGTGAGCATCCGGTTCCTTTTTTGAATCCCCAGCCCCGACAAATAACCAGATGAGAGACTAAAAGACCTTTCGCATATGACAACCCTTACATTAACCGACAACCCTTCTGTAAGCCGGGTCAGAGACATCGTTGTTACCAGACGAATTGAATCAATAGATCTTTTGAGAGGCATCGTGATGATTATAATGGCACTTGATCATGTTCGCCATTTCTTTCATCAGCCGGCTTATTTCTTCGAGCCGACAGATGTGAATCACACGATCATTTCCTTATTTTTTACAAGATGGGTTACTCATTTTTGTGCACCCGTTTTTGTTTTTCTGGCTGGTGTCTCAGCCTATTTATATGGTGTCAGAAAAACAAAGAAGGAAGTATCAGAATATCTTTTCTCTCGCGGTTTATGGCTGATATTTGTGGAATTGTTTATCATCGGGCTCGGACAGACATTTAACCCGACATATCCATATTTTAATTTACAGGTTATATGGGCGATCGGGATCAGCATGATTGCTTTGTCCGGAATGATTTATTTAAACCGGCGGGTGATGCTTGTGATCGCATTTTTATTAATTGCCGCTCATAATCTGCTGGATAAGGTTCATGTCCAGGGAACAGGCGGTCTGGCTTTTCTTTGGTCTGTTCTGCATGAACCTTCCGTTTTTCAATTTGGACGGTTTCATATTTATGTCATGTACCCGGTCCTTCCCTGGATCGGGATACTTGCCATCGGTTATCACCTGGGCAGTCTGTTCAGCAGGCAATATGATTCTGAAAAAAAGATGAAACTGCTGATATTAATTGGATTTATTGCAATGGAACTTTTTCTCTTTCTGAGGACCCTGAATATGTATGGCGATTCGTCGCTTTGGATGAACCAGAAAAACGGTGCGCTAACCCTGTTGTCTTTTCTAAACGTCACGAAATATCCCCCATCTCTACTTTACATACTGATGACGCTCGGTCCGGCTATGGTTTTTCTTGGAATGATCAACAGGCCGTTGAATTCACTCGCAAAAAAAATCCTGGTTTTCGGAAGAGTACCCTTCTTTTATTATATTGTTCATATTTATGTTATTCATCTGGCTGCAGTGATCGCCGCACAGACTTCCGGCATAGGATGGTTCAATATGATTCTATCAGACCGGGTAAACAAAGTGCCCCGGTTAAAAGGATTTGGCTATAATTTATTGACCGTGTACCTGATCTGGGCAGCGCTGATATTACTGATGTATCCGCTCTGCAAATGGTATAATAGTTACAAACGGGCACATCTGACCGAACAAAAATGGCTTAGTTATTTATAACGGTTTAATATTCGCCTTCTTTGATTTCGTCGT
>DASXNJ010000064.1:0-2730 GCA_036495145.1 Puia sp. | reverse complement strand
TCCTCCCGCTCATCCTGAATATTGCCATCCATAAAAAATCCGTCAATTATCTTATATGGATCGCTGGTATAATTATCAGGTTCATCGATGACTTCGAATGAACCCATCATTTTTTTTTTCTTTTTCGACATATGGCAATTATTAGGTTCCAAAAATATTTGTCTTTCCTGATAGTAAAATTTCGATGTTCTGATTAAAAATTAATTCAATCAATTGTAATAATGCAGACGAACGTTCAATTAGTGTCAGAACCATTTCCTCCGTCACCTGAAAATTATTTTTATACCGGCCATAGATATAAGCTTTATGAAGGGTCTGGTAAAGGCGTATTTCTTTGTCAGTATCTCCCGGAAATATTTCATAAAACCGGATAGAGAATCGCCGGGCGTATAAAAATAATTTGTTCAGGTTATGCGTAAGCATCCTGTAGCCCATCAGGGGAGAAAGAAATGAATTCAAGCCATGTTCAACTGTCTGATGAAGCATGAACGCCGCCAGTTGGAAATCCTGCGTTATTTTATAGCTGATGGCTCCGGACAAGAATGCTTTCGCTCTTGACAGGAGAACAGAAAATTCGGTGTTCAACATGTGTACGTCTGAGGGTCGTATATATAAATAGCTGTTTGCCAAGTGTACCTTCCCATTATCAAAAATCATCTTCCGTTGATCACAAATAAAAGAAAAGAAGATATTACCCGCTTTCAGCAGCTGGTTTACAGATTGAATCTGGAAAACGGAAACGGAAACCATGGCAAGATCATGGCAACGGTTGGCAATCAGACTCTCAAACTCATGCATGGGTCGTTTTTCTACGGGATCAAATAAGACCATCAGATCGTATTCAACACCTAACACTTTTGGATTCGCCGGATATATCCCAAGCAGGAATATTTTTTCAGCTGGCAGCGACTGGCAAATGGTATAGATAACGGGATCAAGTATTCCGGGCGACTGAACATTGTCAGAAACAGGTTTATTTCTGTATTCGGAAGTCTTTACTTCACGATTCATACAATAATATTTGAAATAAGGAATTTGGTGGCTACTACTGCAAGGACGCGTAAAACTGTGGAGCTTGTTAATGCGGATAGTCCTTACCGACTCGTACTTATGATTGTGCGCTAAAGAGCAGAGTGTTTAACAGGTAGAATCAGGGTGTTTCCCTCAACTTTTTCTTCATAAATAACCCAGTGATTACAGCCGGCATCACATGCCAGTTCATCTTCGCTATTCTACATTCACCGAACTAAAATCAGCCTGTAGTGCAATATACGAAATAATGAGACGGAATGCCTTGACATTTTGTATTTGTCCAAAATTTTTTTTTTACACAGTGTGCACGCTGATCAAATTATATCATGAAGTATTTTCCCGAAAGACTAAAAGCTGCGCGTAAGATGAACGGATACTCTCTGCAGGACCTGTCCGACGTGATCGGAAATCAATTTAATAAACAGTCGCTTCAAAGGCTGGAAACAGGAGAGGCAAAACCCGACAGTCAGACGATCAGCTTATTGAGCAAGGCATTGCATCTGCCGTCAGATTATTTTGTCCGGGAGACCGTGGTACAGCTGGAAGAACTTCGTTTTCGCAAGCTGAAGAAATTACCCGCAAAAGAAGTTGATAAAATTTCGGCATTGACCGTTGACTACCTGGAGCGGTATCTGGAACTCGAAGACATGCTGGGTCTTGACAATAAAATTTCCTTCATTCCCAAAACATACCCACTGAAAAACGAAGACGATATTGAAAAAGCTGTTTTGTATCTAAGAAAAAAATGGAAGCTGGGTGAAGATGCATTGACGAATATTATTGACATTTTGGAGGAGAATGGAGTAAAGGTCTTTTTACTCAATACTGATCCGTCATTTTCTGGTATGTCATCTGTTTTAAATGGAAAAGTCGCCGTCATAGTACTGAATGAGAACAGGGAAATTCCGATCGTGAGGCGAAGATTCAGCGCTTTGCATGAACTGGCGCATCTTTATCTTGATTTAAGCGGCTTTGACGAAAAAAGGGCAGAGACAATATGTGACCGCTTTGCAGCTTCCATGCTGATCGTTCCGCACAAGCTCATGCAGATCCTAGGAAATAAGAGAACCAGTATTGTGATGCAGGAGCTCTATTTCATTGCGGGGAAATATGGAATTTCACTTTCGGCTATTGCATACCAGGCCATGAGACTGGGTATCGTCACGAATTCCTTTCACAGATTTTTTATGATCAGGTATAATCGATTTAAAACAAAAGATAAAGAACACCTCGTGTATAGCGGAAAGGAAAACTCGAACCGCTTTTTTCAATTATTGTTCCGGGCCGTGGCGGAAGAAATCATCTCCGCTTCCAAAGCGGCATCGCTGAATAACCAGCGATTGGGAGATTTCAGGGAGTTGCTTGACAATGCCGTTAAATGAACTCTGTCGTCATAGATGTAAATATTTTTCTGGATCTGATTAAACTTCGGATGCTGGCATCTCTATTCAATCTGGGATACGAGGTGCACACAACACAGGAAATGGTTGACCAGCTGAATACAAATCAATATGCATTTTTAGAGGAATTTATAACATCGGGCCAATTGAGCATTTATCGTTTATCCGAAAAGGAATTAGAAGAGGCAATTATTCTTACTTCTGGCAGGTCATTGGAATTAGCTGACAAATCGGTTGCCTGGCTTTCCATACATCTTCAGGGAATCCTGATTTGTGGCAATCCTTTATCTGCACGGTT
>DASXNJ010000063.1:0-19860 GCA_036495145.1 Puia sp. | reverse complement strand
ATTGAATGGATCATAGGTAAAATCCGTAATGAACTCCCTTTGTTCCTTACCGCCTTTGATGACCACAGCATGAGCTTTTATACCCGCCTCTTTTAGAAGTGAAATCATAAAATTCGATAAGGCTTTACAATCTCCATATTTTTTTGTAGCTACATACATGGCATCATATGTTTGCCAACCGCCAATGCCGAGTTGAATTCCAACATAATGTGTATTCTGCTGGAGATAATTATACAATACCGACACTTTTATTGCAGGATCCTGAATATCCCTGGTGAGTTCATGCACTTTTTGTTTAGTTTCGTCCGGTAATACATCACGGCCCTTTTGGAGGCTGCCGTAAAACCGGGCATAATCGTTCCATGTACTCATGTTTCCTTTGTATCCGCCCATTTCCACATCACCAAGTCCGATCATCAGATTCGGCGCATAGCTTAAAAAATTTACATAAGGCGCATCCTCATAGGCTGCCAGGTTACGAACCTCCCAGGCAAACGATTTTTTCCCTCCTTTTTCTTCAATAAGTGGCTTGATATCCGAATTCATCATCCGGTACCTGATATTATAATCCGTCGGTGCGCTAATACTGTAAACACTCCTTTCGACCGATATCTGGAAGTTTCCCTGCGGATACCAATTGGAAATATGAATTAGTTCAGTTAACTCATCCTCCTCCTCAAAGTCCACCGTGTAGGGATAATTATTTGAATAAAAACTTCCCACTTTCAGGCGCTCGTCATTTACAAAAGACGAACCGTCAAACGCAGGTTGATCTTCCATATCTTTTTTCTTGAAATGCCTGATCTCTTTACCCGATGCGTCATACATATAAGCACTTACACTGTTAATGAACACAGATTTGTTATTATAATGCGTTCTGTAAGTAGCATAACGCGCACCTTTTTCATTCAGAATAGTATATACATGCCGTTCATGAGAAACAGCCTTTCCGGCAGATTTAATTTCATAAAATTGCTCTTCCTGTCTGACTACCATGTTCGCATTCTCAATAAGAGAATCCGGAATGGATGAAGCAGGGAACTTCTGGGCAAACCCACACAAAGTCAGGAGACATAAAGAAAGTGTCACTGTATTGCCTGGTCCAAAATGAACGACTTTTAGGGTAAATTTGGTGGACGCCATGTACCGTTTCAGGCATCGCATGGGAATATGATCCAAGAATTAATAGTTTAGGGTTGATAACGTTTTAAAAATATAAAAATTATAGCGAATAAATTCCACATCCTTTCATGAACATAGTTGAAAAAAGTCAATTTATTAAATCACTCGCCTCCGGCGCAGGATTTGACTTCTGCGGAATCGCTGCTGCACGTCATTTGGATGATGATGCCCGAAAGCTCGAAAACTGGCTACAGCAGGGCAAGCAGGGGGATATGTACTACATGGAAAAACATTTCGACCTAAGGGTAAACCCTTATAAACTCTTACCGGGAGCAAAGTCCGTCATTTGTTTCCTGATAAATTATTTTCCTGATTCAGATCAAAAAAATATTTCACCAAAAATATCCAAGTACGCATACGGAAAAGACTATCACGAAATCATCCGGCCAAAACTCCAGCTCATACTGGCCCAGATGAAGGAAAAATTCGGCGATTTCCATGGTCGTGGATTTGTTGACAGTGCGCCGGTATTGGAAAGGACCTGGGCCGTGATCAGCGGACTTGGCTGGGTGGGCAAAAATGGCAACCTGATACATAAAAAAAGAGGCTCTTTCTTTTTCATAGCAACCCTGATTGTGGATTTGGAACTCGCATATGATTTGGCCGAACGAGCCGATTATTGCGGCACGTGTACACGGTGCATCGACGCCTGTCCAACGGAGGCAATAGAGGCCGATAAAGTGGTGAACGGAAGTAAGTGCATTTCTTATTTTACGATCGAACTAAAAGATCTGCTGATTCCAAATTCTATGAAAAATAAATTCGATAACTGGATGTTCGGCTGTGACGTCTGTCAGGATGTTTGTCCATGGAACCGTTTTTCAAGACCAACACATGAACCCGCCTTTAAGCCCATCGCCGAAATTTTGTGGTATAGTGAGAAAGACTGGGAAGAAATTACAGAAGACGGATTCAAAAAAATATTTGCCGAATCATCTCTCCGTCGCGCTAAATATCAGGGCATCCGCAGGAATTTACATTTTCTTAAAAAAGAATAACGTAAAAGATTATCCAAAACATTCATTTTTCGGCATAAACGAATTCCTGAATCCGATTGAATTTTGGAAGTTACACTTTGGACTTTACGCTTTAAGCTTAAAAACTATCTTTGATGGATGAAAGACTTCCTGAGTGAACGTGACTCAAAAGTAATTTGGCATCCATATACCCAGCATCAAAAAATGGAGGAGCCAATTCCCATTGTGAAGGGAGAAGGCGCTCTGCTTTTTGATGAAAAAGGAAATACCTATATAGATGCAGTCAGCAGCTGGTGGGTCAATCTGCATGGTCACGGGCATCCTTATATAGCAGAAAAATTATACAAACAGGCTCTGACACTGGAACATGTCATCTTTACCCATTTTACACATGAACCGGCCGTCTCGCTCGCTGAAAGATTACTCGATATACTTCCGGGAAAATTATCTAAAATATTTTATTCTGACAATGGATCAACCGCTGTTGAAGTCGCATTAAAAATGGCTATTCAATACTGGAGGAATAAAGATCAGCCTCACAGAAATAAAATCCTTGCTTTCAATAACGCCTATCATGGCGACACATTCGGCGCGATGAGTGTAAGTGCGCGCGGACTTTTTACAAATTCCTTTAAAGATTTTCTATTCGATACGGTATTTATCGAAACTCCCAATTCAGACAATCTGGAAGAAATACAATCCATCATTCGATCATGTCAGGGGCAAATCGCCGCGTTCATTTACGAGCCATTGTTACAGGCAGCAGGCGGAATGCGTATGTATCAGGCAAAATATTTGGATGAACTGCTGTCATTTATTCGGATGGAAAATATTCTTTGTATAGCAGATGAAGTATTAACTGGCTTTGGCAGAACCGGACCGCTGTTTGCCAGCGAATCAATCAGTCATAGGGCTGACATGATTTGCCTTTCAAAAGGGCTTACCGGAGGATCGATGGCCTTAGGCATAACCGCTTGCAACCAGGATATCTTTAATGCTTTTTTGAGTACCGATCGGAGCAAAACTTTTTTCCATGGCCATTCCTTTACAGCAAATCCGCTGGCCTGCACGGCAGGACTCGCAAGTCTCGACCTGCTGGAAGAAAAATCCTGCCGTGATCAGATTCAGTGGATTTGTAATGAACATAAAAAATTTATAAAGGATGAATTATCCGTGGTCGGAATGGAGTTAATTGTAAATATTCGGATCGCCGGAACCATTCTGGCTTTTGAACTGGATTCAGGCAAAAATGAATATATAAACGAGGTAAGTGCCACTGTTATGAACAGAGCCTTGTCGCAGGGCATATACCTCCGTCCATTGGGAAACACGGTTTATTTAATGCCTCCTTATTGTATCAGCCCGGAACAACTCAGAAAGATTTACAAATTCATTCTTTCCATTCCTGACTTTATCAGGAAACACTAACAGGAACACTTACCTCCACGTTATCCCATTCAATATTCATGGAAGATGGTGGCAGACTGATCGTAAGCTGTTCAACAGGACTACCCAGTTTTTTTACAGGAACATCCACGTGTAGCACATCCTTGTCCTTGTATTTTTCATAATCATATGCTCCCCATTGACCTAGCTGACTGTTCAGTATAACTGTCCAGCTTTGCTCATTGGGAATCACAAATAACGTGTAGGTACCTGCTTTAACGGGCTTACCTCCAAAACTCGCGTCCTTGTTAAAAGTAATAATTGTAGCAGAATCAGCACCGCAACGATAAACTTTCCCATAAGGTATCAGACCTCCAAAAATAACCCTGCCTTTTTTGTAAGGCCGGCCGTATCTAACAGCAACGTCCTTGCCGGTGATGGTTTCATGTGGGCTGACTGGCTTTTCCTGTCCACAGGCTCCCAAAACAATCATCGAAACCATAGATAATAAGATCATCCTTTTCATAATTCTGTTTTTTGACTTTTATAATGACTGAATAAATATCCTCTTTCCTTTGCGAATTCTGTACCAAAATCCCAACTTCCACACTTCCACATTTCCACACTTGTTATTTCTCTTTTTCCAATTCGTCCCGTAGTTGTATCAGCGATCTCTCCATAATTGGTCCAAGTTGTTTATCATAAAACATACTGGCCAGTTTCTCCCATGGATACCATTTAACATTGAAATTCATAGTCCAAATCAGAACCGGCGAACCGATCCCCTTATCAATAATAAACTGCCCTGCAAACATCTTATTACCACGCGCCCAAAGTGTATTTACATGATTGTTATCAACACCCGAAAGTGAGATTTCATTGCCGCCGACACGCAAATAATCAGACCAGGCACTGTCCGGTTTCGTATTTGAACTATGTTCCCCTTCGGGATGATTGACAAATTCATTCCATTCCTTCCATGTACGCAAATCCGAAATCTTTTTCAGGATCTTGTCGCTTGGACTTTTAATCTGAATCGTTCGGGTCACCGAAACAGCGGAAGGAAATAATGCAAACAGGAAAAGGACAACAAGTGACAGGATAACAATACTTCCCACAACAAGTTTCAAATGAATAAATTTAATATACTTACTCCCATTTAAAAGTTTTAATCGCAACCGCATATATAATAATCCCCCATAAAACAAGAATGCCAATCTGTTTACCGCAGTCGGTCAGGGAGGCACCTTCAAAAGCTACATTCCGCATAGCATCGTTTAGCTGTTTCAGTGGAAGTATTTCACAAAAACCCTGCAGCCATTTCGGGAAGGCCTGCGTGGAAAAAAATGTTCCGCCCAATAAAAATTGAGGAAGTGTAAAAATATTGGCAAATGGCGGTATGGAGCTTTCATTTTTTGCCACGCTGCTGATAATAAATCCGAATCCCATAAATACAACAAGACCCAAAAAACTGAGTATTAACATTTCCAGGAATGTAGCCAGTCCGTTTATGAGCGTAAAGTGAAAGAAATAATGTCCCGCCAGGATAATCACAACAGATGTCATCATTTGAAAAAGTACCCTGCTCAGACCTTCTCCAAAAACAATATTCTTCCGGTTAATCGGCGTGGCATAAAATCTTTTTAACACTAAAGTCTGGCGAAGATTAAAAAACACAAATGCAACACCAAATACAGCTGCACTCAAAAGGGAAAAACCAAGCATGCCAGGCAAAATAAAGTCAATCATAGTGTATTCCCTGCCCGGCACCTCCGCTAGTTCCTGCACGCTGATCATTTTAAACTGATCCGGAATTTTTCTGTCCTCAATCATCATGATGGATTGCGCCAACGCCATTTTCAGAATCGGATATTGATCAGCAGAAGCGGAAGAGGTTTGTGTCTTGATCTTATATTGCGTAAACCCCGCCGGTGATTGAGAAGAATCCACGGAAATAATAGCAGCGATCCTTCCCTTCACCAACTCTTTTTGCATGTTCAGGCTATCCTTATCGGTTTTTATTTTAACTACTCCGGAAACCTGAAGCGCTCGGATTACATAGTTGTTACTATCGGAAGGATTTTTCAAAGCAATGGAAACAGAAGTTCCGCCCCCGCCGATAAAGCCGAAAACCAGAATAAAAATTAGAGGAAAACCCAGACTGAAAATGACTGCCGAAGGGCTTCTGAATATAGCTCTTAAACTGGCTCTCGAGATGGCCAGCATAGCGCGGAACTGACTATAGGGTTGGCTCATACTCATTTTTGAACTATGGGATCAGGCTGAATTCAAATGGAAGTCTTGTTTGCGGCACACCTGACAGATTTTGATAATCCGACATTGTCCGGTACCATTTTGCACCTTCAACACCAAGATCTTCCCGGATTGCGTTTGCCTTTATAGTTTGTGTATAATTGTTCAACAGCAGATCCAGGAAATTTTCGGGTTCAGGATATTCGCGCAACCGGTACGACTTCAATTTTGCCATACCCGCGGCACAATCCAGCGCATCCTGTAAACCGCCGATCCGGTCGACCAATCCCAATTGCAATGCTTTTTCGCCGCTCCAGATTCTGCCCTGACCAATGCTGTCGATATAAGCGATGCTTTTGTTTCTGCCGAAAGCAACCCGGGAGGTAAAATCATGATAGATGGAATCAACGTCATTCTGCAGAAATTTTTTCTGGAGATCCGTCAGAGGCTGAACGATACTGAGCGCATCAGGTTCTTTTGCTGTGTGTACACCGTCGAATGTAATGCCCAGTTTGTTTTTGAAAAAATTCTGCGTATTGAATAACATACTGAATACACCAATGGAACCTGTAATCGTCATCGGGTCGGCAAATATACTGTCGGCATTGCATGACAAATAATAACCACCGGATGCTGAAACGTCGCCAAAACTTAAAACAACCGGCTTTGCCGCCTTTGCCAGACTGAGTTCCCTCCATAAGTTTTCACTTACCAATGCAGATCCTCCCCCGGAATTGATACGAAATACAATGGCTTTTATATCATTGTCAATTCTGGCCTTGCGAATCATATATCGATAAATATCCTGACCAATTTCCTTCTGGCTGTTCTTACCACCCACGATGTCTCCTTCGGCGTATATAAGGGCAATCCGTTCTGTACCCGTACTATTAAATTTCAACCTGACCGATTCGTAATATCTGCCGAGTGGAATAAAATTAATACTCGTAATCGGACTGACTTTTAATTTTCCGGCGATTTCTTCCATCACCTGATCATTATATTTTTCACCGTCTACGAGTTTATATTGAATTGCGTCGGAAGCGGTTTGAATCAGCTGCTGATCCACACAGTGTCTCAGTACCGAACTGTCCTGATTTCGGGAAACAGCCGTTTGATTCAGCATGTGATTGAAGATGTCGCCCAAAATTTCAGTCAGCTGCAAACGGTTCGCATCACTCATTCTGTCTGCGCGCAAGGGTTCTGTGGCACTTTTAAATTTTCCGGCATAAAATATTTCCGGCTGAATTTCAAGTTTATCCAGTCCTCCTTTTAAATAAGGACTTACGCTGGTAAGGCCCTTCCACTCTACACCACCTTTTGGATTGCAATAAATTTTATCCGATATATTGCCAACATAGTATGCCTTCATGGATATTACATCACCAAATGCATAAACAAATTTTTTAGATTTTTTAAAATCCAGAAGCGCATTTCGGATTTCTTCCGACGTTCCAAGTCCATTTGCGTTTGAAGCAGCTTTGATATAGATACCTTTTATGGAACTATCCGTTTTAGCATAGCGGATCAAACGGATCAGATCATAAACGCCGGGCGTATTGTACCGGTTTTCGCTGAACCCGGACAGCGGATTCATTACGGGTTTCTCTCCAAATGTTTCGCTCAGATCCAAAACGAGCACCGCATTGGAACCTGTTTCCGCATTTGGCCTGCTGGCAATACCGCCTATGTATCCTGCTATGAAGAAGAAGAAAATAATTACAAAAACTACAAGGGCAAGTAAACTGGCAAAAAATATTTTAAAAAAGCTGCGCATGCCTTTCTGTTTAGATGATTTTAAAATTAAAGATATTTGAACCGGATTAAACTATTCATACATGAACAAAGCTTATCTGCTGACGGGTGGTAACGAGGGCGACAGATACCGGAATATGCAGCAGGCGCGCACAAATATAGAACATATTTGCGGTCAGCTTCTACAAGTTTCGTCACTATATGAAACGGCTCCCTGGGGGAAAACAGATCAGGCGGATTTTCTCAACCAGGTATTGCTGATCGATACAAAATGGAATCCCCGGGAGTTGTTGAAAGCCATACTGCAGATCGAAGAAAAAGGGGGAAGAGTCAGAACGTTAAAAAATGCGCCGCGAAGCATTGATATTGACATTCTTTTTTACAATCACCTGGTTATCGAAGAAACCGGCCTGAGTATACCCCATCCGCGGATTGCTGAACGTCGTTTCGTGCTGGAACCTATGAACGAAATTTCACCTCGGTTTGAACATCCGGTTCTACACAAAACCATCCATCAGCTCCTGCTGGAATGTACTGATGAATTGGCGGTAAAAAAAATCAGTTGAGTAGATTTTAACCAACGGGATTCCGGATATTTACAGTTCATGAATTATCATTTTATTGCAGTGGAAGGAAACATCGGTGCAGGAAAGACCACGCTTGCCCATCTGCTCGCACGGCATTTCAATTCCCGGCTGATACTGGAAGCCTTTGCAGAAAATCCCTTTTTACCTAAATTTTACGAGAATCCAAAACAATATGCTTTTCCGCTTGAACTTTTTTTCATGGCTGAACGGTATAAACAATTGAAAGAACTCGTTCATACCAAAGATCTTTTTCAACGGGTTACCATTTCAGACTATGTTTTTTCCAAATGTTTATTGTTTGCCAAAGTAAATCTGCCGGATGAAGAATTTCATTTATACCAGAAACTTTTCGATATTATTTACCAGCAACTCGTTCAGCCCGACCTGCTGATTTATTTGCACGCACCGGTGCAGCAATTGCAAAAAAACATACGCAAAAGAAACCGCTCCTACGAACAATCCATTCCTGACGACTATTTGTTTAAACTGCAGGAAACCTATACCAGTTACATTAAACAGCACGGTATCAAAACACTGTTTATCGATGCCAGTAATGCGGATTTTCTCGGAAACGAAAAACATTTCCAGGTCATTCTGGATGCGTTGGAAAAAAATTATGAACCCGGTCATCATTATTTTACTTTACCCTGACATGGTTTTCTAACTTTGTAATGCATGACAAAGGATCAACTTCGCCCTTCAGCCCTGGAAGCTTTACGGATCCCCCAATTCAGAAGTCTGATTCTCGGTCGGTTTATTTTCATCATGGGCCTGCGGATGATGAGCACCCTGGTTGGTTGGTGGATTTATAACCTGACCAACGCTCCGCTGGCTATAGGTATTGTCGGTCTTTCTGAATTCATACCGGCTGTATCCCTGGCACTTTATGCCGGTCATATTATAGATATCAGTGAAAAAAGAAAGATGATGCTGATCGGTGTAGGCCTTTACGCCACAGCAGCATTGTTATTACTCTGCCTTTCATTCACTCATGAAAAAGCACATTTGAATCCTCACTGGGTGGCGGCGACCATTTATATAATAATATTTGGCACCGGTGTCATACGATCTTTTACGGGTCCAATTTTTAATGTGATGCTGGCACAGATAGTCCCCAAAACAAAATTGCAAAATGCCATAACCTGGAACACAGGCGTTTTTCTTTCCGCATCCATTACCGGTCATGCGATGGGTGGATTTTTAATAGCTGGCCTGGGAAATACGGGCACCCTGGTGGCTGTCGTTCTGCTGGTTTCTCTGGCTTTCGTGATATTGACGTCTTTAAAAAAGATTCCGCCGCTCAATGAAAGAGGTGAAAAGAAAACCTGGGATAGCGTAAAAGAAGGACTGGCCTTTGTATTTCGTACAAAGGAATTACTGGGCGCTGTTTCCCTGGATCTTTTTGCTGTTTTGTTCGGCGGTGCAACTGCCTTGATTCCTGTTTATGCAAGGGATATTCTGAAAGTAGGTGCCCGTGGATTTGGATTTTTAAACGGAGCTTCTGATATGGGCGCCGTTTGTATAGTTATCCTGCTCACGGTTTTCCCGCTCAGAAAAACTCAGGGTAAAAAATTGTTGCTGGCAGTGGCAGGATTCGGCGCCTGTATTATCATTTTTGGCATTTCCAGGGTATTCTGGTTATCCTTTGCCGTATTGCTGCTGAGTGGTGTGCTGGATGGCATCAGCGTCGTAACCAGGGGAACCATCATGCAGTTAAAAACGCCGGATAATATGCGGGGACGCGTCCTGAGCGTCAATTCCATGTTCATCAATTCAAGTAATGAACTCGGGCAATTTGAAAGTGGTGTTACAGCACGCATCCTGGGCGTTGTTCCTTCCGTAGTATTTGGTGGCTGTATGACCCTCCTGGTGGTTATTACCACATGGTTTAAGGCGCCTTCACTGAGAAAGATGGAATATTAATTAATTAACTTTAGATAAACTGACAATATGAATCGAAGATCTTTTGTTAGAAACGCGGGCTTCACATTTGGCGCCATTCCGCTATTAAGAAATGACTGGCTAAGTCAGTTTATTCAGGAAAATCCCTATAAAATGAAAATGCTCCGTAATGATGTCGGCATATTTACGGAAAAGGGAGGCACCATTGCATATTATATTTCAAAAAATAATATCGCGGTGGTAGACGCCGAATTCCCTGAACAATCCAGACACCTGATCGATGCTTTACAAAAAGATCCTGGCAAGCCATTCGAAATCCTGATCAACACTCATCATCACGGGGATCACACAGCCGGGAATATTTCATTCAAAGGAATCGTTCCTCACGTGGCTGCTCACACGAATTCATTGATAAACCAGCAACGAGCGGCCAAAGAAAAAAATACGGAAGACCAACAGCTATACCCGGACATTACTTATGGTGATACCTGGGAATTCAAAAAAATGAAGGAAAATATTAAAACCTATTATTGGGGACCTGCACACACCAATGGCGACAGTGTCATTTTTTTCCCACATGCCAATATCGTGCACGTCGGCGATCTTGTTTTCAACCGCCGATGGGCCTTTATCGATCGATCCGCCGGTGCTTCGATAAAAAACTGGATCGTCGTGCTTGATAAAATTCAGGCTCAATTTGACAATGACACCCTTTTTGTATTCGGACATGCTTTTGATCCTGAGAAAGTAACCGGCGATAAGAATGATGTAAAGGCCATGCAGGATTATCTGAAAAATCTCCTCGCTTTTGTAAATAGTCAGATTAAAGCAGGGAAAACAAAAGAAGAGATCATGAAGGCAACCTCCATTCCCGGTGTTACCGAATGGCAGGGAGATGGAATCGATCGCGGTTTACAGGAGGCTTATGAAGAAGAAATACTGAATATCATGTAAGCTTTTCCAAAAGTCCTTCCATCACTGAAACCACAATCGGGCAGAAACTGCTGTTTTTTATCGTAAGCTGGGGCCTCTTGAGAATAACATCTTCATCCGTATAGGGAAATCGTCTGCAATCTGAAGGCCTGTCTTCATAAATACCGCACTTATTATCACCTTCCAGAAAGGGACAGGGAGTCGAAACGGCAACATAATCCCCTTCATCATCATACTTAAGATATTTTTCAATGAAGGCCGTTTCTTTCATTCCCTTAACCTTGCAAATTCGTTTGATATCCGGTCCCTTAAAACGTGGAGAATACCCTTTACAACACCGGGCACATTTCAAACAATCGATTTTATCAAAGGCTTTTTCATGGAGTTCCGGAATTACTTTTAACACTTCTTTTTTGTCTGCCTTCGCAAGTAAATTTTTATACTGTTTTTGGTGCTCAAGGGAAATTTTCTCCCAGCTCTGCAAACTGACCTTTGACTGTGCATCCATATAAATCACAAGTTATAAAATTGATTGTTTCATATTACCTTTGCGCATCTTTTGATCCATACATTCCCTGATATGAATTTATTTGAGAAACAGGCAAGTGAATTTTCACGCAGACATATTGGTTCCAATGAAGCGGAAACCCGTCAAATGCTTGCCACCGTTGGTGCAAAATCACTGGAAGATCTGATTGATAAAGCCCTTCCTGCAAGCATTCGGGACCCAAAACCTCTGCGCGTAACCGAAGCAGTCAGTGAAGCGGCATATCTTGGATTAATTCACGAAATCGCTTCTAAAAATCTCGTTTTTAATAACTATATCGGCCACGGATATTTTGAAACCATCGTCCCCAGCGTCATTTTGCGAAATGTATTCGAGAACCCGGGATGGTATACTCAATACACACCTTATCAGGCTGAAATATCTCAGGGCCGCCTGGAAAGCCTGCTGAATTTCCAAACGATGGTCAGCGACCTGACCGCTCTTCCCATAGCGAACGCGTCCCTGCTCGATGAGGGTACGGCCGCAGCGGAAGCCATGATCATGTTTTTCAATCAAAAAAATAAAGATCATGATCACGTCGGCGTTCCGAAATTTTTCGTTGACAGGGCTATTTTCCGGCAAACCCTTGACGTGCTGGTTACCCGCGCCGAACCTCTGGGCATTGAGCTTGTAACAGGCGACTACTCAAAGGCTGAAATTGACGAAACTTATTTTGGTGCTATTGTTCAATACCCTAATTCCGAAGGAAACATTCCGGACTATCGAAATTTTATAAGGACTGTTCAGCAGGCAGGTGCCTATATCGCAATGGCTACTGATCTTCTTGCACTGACAATTTTGGTTCCACCGGGCGAGCTGGGTGCTGACGTTGCTATCGGTTCCGCACAACGTTTTGGAGTTCCAATTGGTTTTGGCGGTCCCCACGCCGCTTTTTTTGCAGCCAAAGAGGACTTCAAACGCGCAATACCCGGAAGAATTATTGGCGTGAGTGTAGATGCACAGAATAATCGTGCTCTGCGCATGGCGTTACAAACACGCGAACAACATATCAAAAGAGAAAAAGCCACTTCGAATATTTGTACAGCCCAGGCATTATTGGCCAATATGGCCGCCATGTATGCAGTCTATCACGGTCCGCAGGGTTTGAAAGATATTGCTACAAGAATCAATATTCTTACATATAGCTTATCGAACGGTTTGCAGGAACTGGGGTTCGAGATTTCACATGGCTATTTCTTCGACACCATCCAGATAAGAATAGAAAATCCGGAAAAACTTCGCACGATCGCCGAAGATCATAAAATGAATTTCTTTTATGATGGAAAAGACATCGTCCGCATCTCGATTGGCGAATACACTACACAGAAGGATACCTTTGATATTCTTTCAGTATTTTCTGCCTATCTGGAACAGGATGACACAGCCATTATTTTCGATTACGACCGGCATGGAGAGGTCATTCCTGAAGAATTGAGCCGGAGTTCACAGTTCCTGACCCATCCTGTTTTTAATACGCATCACAGCGAAACTGAAATGATGAGGTATCTGAAAAGTCTTGAGAATAAAGATCTCTCATTAAATACTTCGATGATTCCGTTGGGATCATGCACTATGAAACTCAATGCAGCCAGCGAATTGATTCCCGTCAGTTGGCCCCGGTTCAGTAAAATACATCCATTCGCGCCTGAATTTCAGTGGAAGGGCTATCAGCAAATGATTCTCGAACTGGAATCCTGGTTAAGCACGATCACCGGCTTTGCTGCGACTTCCCTGCAGCCAAACAGCGGTGCCCAGGGAGAATATGCCGGCCTGTTGGCGATAAGATCTTATCACGCCGCGCAAGGCAGTCAACATCGTCAGGTAATGCTCATTCCGATATCAGCACATGGAACCAATCCCGCCAGCGCGGTAATGGCTGGTATGAAAGTGGTCGTTGTCAAAAGTGATAAGGACGGACATATCGACATTCAGGATCTGAAAGATAAAGCCGCTTCTCATAAAACAGAGCTGGCCGGACTGATGGTTACCTATCCTTCCACTCATGGTGTATTTGAAGAAGGAATAAAAGATATATGTCAGATTATTCACGATAACGGAGGTTTGGTTTACATGGATGGAGCGAATATGAATGCACAGGTGGGATTAACCAGTCCGGGTTATATCGGAGCTGATGTTTGTCATTTGAATCTGCACAAAACATTTGCCATACCACATGGAGGCGGGGGCCCCGGTATGGGTCCAATCTGTGTAAATGAAAAATTGAAGGATCATCTTCCCCGGCATTGGACGAATACGAATGCTCCGGGAACAGGTGCGGTTAGCGCTGCCCGTTATGGATCTGCCAGCATCCTGCTCATCAGCTATGCTTATATAAAAATGCTGGGCTCTCATGGTATCCGGCAGGCCACGGCATATGCCATACTGAATGCGAACTACATGAAAAGCCGTCTCGAAAATTTTTACCCGATTTTATATACTGGTCCGAATAACACCTGCGCCCATGAATTTATTGTTGACCTCCGGCCATTCAAAACACAGGCAGGAATAGAAGCCGAAGATGTGGCTAAAAGATTGATGGATTATGGATTCCACGCGCCCACACTGAGCTTTCCGGTTCCCGGCACGATGATGATTGAGCCAACTGAAAGTGAAGACAAAGAAGAGTTGGACCGGTTTTGTGACGCGATGATTGCTATTTACCAGGAGATTCAGGACATTGCCGCAGGCAAAATGGATAAACTCGATAACCCTTTGAAAAATGCACCACATACACAGGGAATCATTACTGCTGATGAATGGAAACACAGCTATGGCCGTGAAAAAGCTGCATTCCCCCTGCCCCATACAAGATTAAATAAATTCTGGCCCTCCATCGGCCGCGTGAATAATACCTATGGGGACAGACACCTGATTTGCACCTGCGAACCCGTTTCAAGTTATGAAGTAGAAGTTGTGAACTAATGTAAGAAATATGCCTTACTTCCACATTTCCACACTTGTTATTGACCAATGATTTCCGGAATCGGCTCCAGTAATTTTTTGGTTTCGCGACCGAGGTTAAATCGCCTTGCATATACCAGCCGGTAATTTCCGGCACCTGCTGTATAATTATAATTGGAAGTCTGACCCTTCATAAAAAGTTCGGTATCTACCCAGAGAACACTCAGATCCCATTTATCGCCATTATAACCGGCGCCTGCATGTAAAATATAGTTTGGTCTGAAACCTAAATGATTCCCTTGTTCCTTATATTGGGTAGAGATTTCAGCCGAATAACGGAACGCGAAATTGACAGTCGCCGAACCCAGAATAAAAAAGTGTTCTTTAATGACGACCGTGTATGCATACCCGAATCCCGGTCCGAAACTGAAAAAGTGAAATCTGTTAATGGCCAGCGCACTGGCTTTCGGATCAATGATCGTCGGTAGCAGCGTACTGTCTCCATAAATAGCTCCATAGTAAACTTCTCCGCCGATCAGTATAGAACCTGCGGATTTTTTTTGCCATTCATTTTGCAGTAGTCCTGCCTGATAGGAAAACTTTTTTTCATTCAATGCTCTGTAAAAGGCAAATCCGATAAGACTCAAACCCATATCAGGACGCAGATAATATTTTTCACCCGGCGGCGCCGCCAGTCCCTCCGGTGTCAGGTATAAACCATGATAGAATTCACCCAGTAAATCGATATTCCACTTACGCGCATAAAAATGACCCTGCAGATCCAGATATTTTGTATTACCCTTTTCGTTGTCCGGATTGAATTTACTGATGCCGATCCCGATGTTCAAAGTGAACGCATGATAGGTTGCTCCGATTCCTAAATTCAGGGAGGTGGTCGCCCTGTACTGATATGCTTGTGTAGGAGCTGGTGGATTAAAGCTGAGAACGTTATACTTTCTTGAGAGATAAGCCCTGCCGGTCAACATGGACCGGTAGGTCGAATAGTAGCTCGAATCGTGGTCATCCTGAAATTTTAATTTCTGGGCGATGGAATACGTTACAAAAAAAAATATGAAGGCCGGAGTTAAAATGAATTTCTTCATGAGGTTTTTACTTTCCTTAAACAGGAAACATCACTTCTTTATGTTCATGAAGACGTTGTAATTCAACAATCGTTGTCTTACCGTCATCACTCTCGCGATACATCTGAACAAACTTGCGTCCGAATAAAATTTCATCTGATGTATAGGAGGTTCTTTGCTGTACTACATTTGAGTATACATCATCGAATGCACGGACAGATACATAAATCTCGAGATCCGATTTTTTCATATCCTCACGTGTAAAATCATAAATCGGGCTGTCAGAAGTTAAGGGATGAACAACCGTCCAGTTCATTGGCAGTGATTCCACATGGTTTCGTTCCAGATTCAGATCATAAAATTTATAAGTGTTTTTCCCGTTTTCTTCAACCAGTAATGCCGCATTTACCTTGATGTCAACATTTGTCATTGTATGATTATCCTTATAAGTAACAAAGCGGAACATGAGTGCTGATCCATCCCGGTAGGGACTTATCAAAGCGTCTTTGCTAAAAAGTAAAAAAGCCTTGGGCTTGGAAAACCGTCCGAATAACAGACCAGTTGCAATCGCGAAAGATAAAAATCCAAGCATGGATTCTATGGCCGCAATCGAATTGGCGGTGTCTCCAATAGGGTTCACTCGTCCATAGCCAACTGTAGTAAAAGTTTCTGTACTGAAAAAAAACATCTCTTTAAAGAATTGCCAGCGCGTCATTGCCATTACGCCAACAAATTCCGGGGCTCCGATAAAATAATAAATAACGCCAAATATGAAGTTAACAGTCAGGTAAAAAGAGAATAATGTCCCAAAGAATTTCCAGCTGGACATATTCAACAAGGTATGATAAAGACTAAACCGGTGATAAAAAGGAATTCCCTCCTTCCTGACATTAAAACTCCCATCCCGGTTTACAAATCGGCCGCCATAATTATCCGGATTTCCGCCAAACCCGGTATCATTATTATCTTTCAGTTGGTTCTGCCTCCTCGTAAGTGCCATTGACAATTATTTGAAAGCAAATTTAAGTCTAAACTGTAAAGCCCAAAGCCGAAGCCTAAAACCCTTTAATACTTAGCGCCGTCTTACTACTTTTTATTTGAAATAGCCTGTATGGAATCCAGGTGTTTTTGCAAAACAGGCAGTGTATTACTGGCAAAAGATTTTATGGTAGAATCCGAGCAATTGTCAGCACATTTTTTGAATTCTTCAATGTCCTTTTTGTGATCATCTACCATCATACTTACATATTCTTTGTCAAAGTCTTTTCCCTTCTTTATTTTCATTTTATCTATTTCCTTCCGGGTGTCATCACTTACGGAATCCGGCAGGGCAATATTCAATGAACCGGCAATTCCTTTTAATGTGGCATTTGCTTCTGAATGATCCTTTACCATCATAGCGCCAAACGCCTTTACTCTTGGGTTGGTTGCCCGGTCTTCTGCAATTTTTCCCAGCTCAACTTCCATCATGCCGCCGTTCGCGGCGGCCACGGCAAAATTGGATGCATCCGGTTGAACAGCTTTCACTTCTTTGTTGACGGCTTTTGCACTATCCACCGTGTCCTGGTGGTTGTCAGCGTTGTTACCACAGGATAACAGACCCAGACCGAGTGTAAACAGTGCAGAAAATAATAACGGTTTCATATAGTTTTTTTAATGATCGGATATTCAGTCAGTTCAAAGCACGCGCCAGGCCATTCTCGCGCATTTCCACCATTACTTTGGGAATTTTGGGTAAAATCGGTAACTATTTGAGCATGACCGGAGCCATTTTAAAAAAACCTTATTTGTACCAACTTTGCATAAAGGAATCATTGTTTTAATTTTATATTATGGCAGTGCGATCAAATAGACCCGGGGCTATGGAAGAACAGGCATTGGATACCGATATAATGACGGATCCGGAATCGCCGTACAGCCTGATCGTCTGGAATGATGAAGTCAACAGCTTTGACTGGGTTATCCAAACCCTGATAGAAGTTTGCAACCATTCAAATGAACAGGCTGAACAATGTGCTATGATCATTCATACGCAGGGTAAGTACGGCGTCAAACAGGGAAGTTATGAGGAATTAAAACCTATGTGCGACGCAATTACGGAACGTGGTATCGGTGCAACAATAGAAGTACTCTCGAACTATTAATTACATTTCCATACTTTCATACTGTTCTATGTCACTCATCGCCCTGAATGAAACCTTACAATTTCCGCCGGCGGAGATGGCTGACGAAGACGGACTGCTCGCTATCGGAGGTGACTTGTCGAGAGAAAGATTATTGCACGCTTATCGCAACGGTATTTTCCCATGGTATGAAAACCGTTATATATTATGGTGGTGCCCTGACCCGCGTTTTGTTTTATTTCCTTCAGAACTAAAAATTAGTTCCAGCATGAAACAACTGCTGAAAAAACAGGTTTTTGAATTTTCTGTTAATCGGGATTTTAACGGAGTAATCAGCCAGTGCAAGGCAATCACAAGAAGAGGACAGGAAGGAACATGGATTACTGAAGAAATGCGCAACGCATATACTGATCTGCGCCATGCCGGATACGCACAAAGTGCGGAAGTGTGGCTGAATGGTGAATTAGTGGGTGGTCTGTACGGCGTACGTCTCGGCAAAGTATTTTATGGTGAAAGTATGTTTAGCCGGCATAGCAATGCAAGTAAGTATGCATTTATCCGCTATGTGGAATTATTGCAAACGGAAGGCGTGGGACTAATTGACTGTCAGGTGTACACTTCACACCTGGAGTCTTTGGGAGCCGTTATGATTTCACGTCCCAGGTTCCTGAATCTTGTAAAGGATTTAACCGGACCGAACACTTATACCTGATCTCGTAGTGTCGGTCAAAAATGAGTACTAAAATTCAATGTAACTCTCAAAGTCCCACATTTGTTTTCTTCGCCGGCCATTTCTCCGCAAAGCTGTAAATGAGTCCTCGCATATAATCATTTTCCGGATAAACCGTAAGCCGCTCTTTCAATGTCTCCAGGTCCTGAATCTGCATCTCACCGTCGAGATAACCCATCCCGTAAAATCGTCCTTTTTCGATCAGGATATAACTTTCTTCTGAAGAATGTCTGCCCTTGTCGCGAATAACAAAAGACGGTAATACGTTTTGCAGTGATTCCAATGCCAGCATAAGTCTCTTATTATATTCGCCGGCCGGCTCCTCATGTATACATGCACCCCGACAGGATTTGTCCAAAAGTCCACTGCATATTTCATTGCTCCTTTCTATAAAACATAATTTGGGGCATAGATCAAATTGCCTCACCAGCTTGCGTAACAACTGCCAGCCTTCTGTGAGCCCGTTAAAACTATAAAAGGCCGTTAAATGAGGTTTTTTCTTTTCAACAGTGAGCCGGAGGTAACCAGACTGGTCTTCAAACAAATATAAACCATAAATCTGCTCAAATCTTTTCAGGCTGCTATTAAAAACCGGCCAGAGACGGCGGATTTCCACACATTCATATAGATAGGCCATTAATTCCGTCCCGCAGTCCTGCCATGAAACGGAAAATATATTCCGAAGGAATTCCTGTTTTCTGAGACCCGGGCTGTTATTCGAAAAATGACTGCAAACACGGTTTCGGAGGTTTTTTGCTTTCCCGACATAGATCACTTTTCCTTTCCGGTCATGAAAATAATATACACCCGGTGTATAAGGCAGCGAAGCGATTTGTTCAGCAGGGAGGTTGGGCGGCAGATATTGCTCCCTGCTCTTCCCAAAAAGCATCTGTCGAACGGCTCCCTGAGTATCATTTTTCATGATCTTTTCAAATAGAATAACCGTCGCATCCGCATCCCCACCGGCCCGGTGACGGTTTTGTATCGGGATACTCAGATCCCGGCAGAGTTTACCAAGACTGTAACCGGGAAGCCCGGGGAATACCTTCCTGCTCAGACGAACCGTACAAAGCTTTTTTGTGTCCAGATCATATCCACAGCATTCCAGTTGATGTTTGATGAAAGAATAGTCAAAATTCACATGGTGTGCAACAAAAATCACGTCCTTCAGCAGGTTATAAACCCGGGACGCAACATCAGAAAAAACCGGCGCATCCTGCAGCATATCGGGATGAATGCCGGTGAGCACCTGAACATATTGCGGAATCGGCACGAGCGGATTAATCAGCGTTTCATAACGTTCTGTGATCTTATTTCCGTCATGCAGCACAATAGCCAATTCAGTGATTCCGTTATTAGCAGCATAACTGCCTGTGGTTTCGATGTCTACAATCGCATACATAGTGGTTTACCTCCCGGGAAAATTTTGCTAATAAAGTTAGGAATAATCACCCTTCAACGTCCGGAAAATAACTTTCTTCAGATATTATTTTTCCGTACCC